>JBJTNS010000001.1:0-14985 GCA_046074245.1 Chitinophagaceae bacterium
TCAGAGGGCAACAGTATAATTTTGTATGACGCAGAGGAAAATGTTAAAGAATATCTGGTATACAATCACAGAGGTCGTCTTTTCCGCAGTCAGGAAGTCTTCTACAAAGACAGCTTGCGCAGCAGAGTTAACAGCTACAACAAAAACCATCAGTTAAAAACCTATTATCTTTACGAGTACAGTGGTAAAAAATTAAAATCTACTGGCTTGTATAACAGCAAGGGAAAAATTATCCGATTCTGGAATTACAACTGCGATGATGCTGGTACTATGCAGAAACAAAAGGACACAACCACTATTTGCACATCAAAGACGTATTTAAATGATGGAACCACCATTTCTACGACCAACTACTTTAACAATAAAGGAGAGCCAGTTAAATCTGTGTATTACACAGACAGCAATGGCAACCCTACCAAGTATTTATATTACGTTGGCAAAGAACAGGCATTGGTATATCAGAGCATCACCACCTATATCAACAAACAGGAAGCAAGTAAATTTACAAAATCATTCAACAGAAAAGGCAAAGAGTATAGCAGCAATTACAAACTTTTTGATGCTAAACATCAGATTATCGGGCACCTTGACACATTCTGGTATTCCAGAAAACCCAGCACCAGTAAAAAGATCTACAGATACGATGACAAAGGTATATTGATTGAAAGCTGGGGCTACAGCGGCAACAGACTTGACGCCATTCATTCTTACAGATACAGATACTATCTGAAGAAAGATTAATAGAGTTTGTGCAGCGAGTGTTTGATGAGAATTCGAAATCCCTGAAAAACACCGGGACATTTAAATCCCTTTCTTATATTTAGTAAACTAAGTTGACGAATAATGGTCCAGTGCCTGAAGATAATTTTATAGGCTTGCCATAAATTGTATCTGCCATCGTATATCTGAACAGGTTCACCTTTAACGCCGTTAATTTCCAGAATCTTTATATCTCCGTTTACGATATCCATATAGCTTTTGCATTTAAAATCAATTCTGGCATAGTTAAAAATCGCCACTTCATTCATAATTTTAGTCAACTGCTTCTGCACTTCTGGCGTAATGAGTTCTGGTCGCTCAAGATAATGCGCACCATAGTCCCAGTTACCGATGCCCCCGGCTTCTACCTTATCTCCCTTGTGAGGTATTTTATTGAGCAAAGAACCATAGAGAAGTTTTATTTTTTTCTGATTAAAAAACCCTTTATCAGTTTGCTTAATGAGTTTTTCGATGGAACTCACTCCATCACCAGTTACAGAAAAAGGAATGCGTTCGACGATAGAACTGACGATGAAAATATTCTCTTTGCGATAACATAAAACAGTAAGTTCATGTTTGTAATCACAATACGACTGGATCAGATAATCCATTTTATTTCTCCAGTGATAATCAATCAGATCATAAACATTGTCGAGTCGTTTTACTTTAAAACCACCTTCCCCAATATCAGGTTTAGCCATTAAAGGATATTGAAGATGTGAAATACTTTTTTCAACTGATTGAAATGACTGGTCTTTGTCGACAAACACTGTAAATGGTTTAAGTTGCTCGGGAACATTACTGAGTATTAAAAACTTTGAATCTCCGGCAAAACCACCGAGCGAAACACCGGGATTGGCAGCAGCGAAATAGAACAATCTTCGCGTACGGATGGATTCTACAAGAATAATGTAAATAGTAAGCGGGAAATACAATACTTGTTTAGGCCAGTAACGCCAAAGGTACAATATTTTAAACCACCTTATCATTTTATGTTCCCTGAACACCCATTTTTTTAAGCAGACGAATATGAGAAACCACACCACCTGGAAAAGAGGTTATGCTTGGCTCTATGCCGTTTTCTCGCAATCTTCTAAAAAGAATTTCATTCACTTTTGGATAGTGATAATGGCTGATATGCGGAAATAAATGGTGAGCAATATGACTATTTACACCGCCGAAAATGGCATTTGCCAGATGAGAGAACGGGTAAAAATTATTTGAACTTTTGATTTGATTCATCACCCAGGAGGTATTGATTCTGCCATCTTTGTCGGCGCTTGGATATAGTGCCCCGTCGACATGGTGAGTAATAAAAAAAGTAAATAACGTGTAGAGAGACTGAACCAGATGCATGGCGATAAATCCGGTTATAACAAGTTGAACTGATTGTCCTGAATACATCAGAGGCAGCACAATCAAATACATCACATAGCAGAATTTGAGGGCAAAAAACTTGAAAATATATAACAATTTACTGCCAGAATAAACATGTTGTTTTTTAAACAAGACCACAAAATCTTTAATTAGCACCCAGTATAAGGAGTAGGTGGTATAGGCAAGTGGACCATAAATAAACTGATAGCGGTGATACCATTTCCATTCGCTGCCCGGAATTAAACGAATGAGATTGGTGATAGCCAGGTCGGTATCATAATGTTCAACATTGGGTGCATAGTGGTGTGCATCGAGATGCCGGGCTTTCCAGGCTGCGGGATGCGCTCCAACCATGGTATAGATAAGTTCAAAAAAGGCATTGTCCCAGAAAGGCTTTTTAAAAATAGCGTGATGCGAAAAATCGTGAGCGAAATTGAAACACAGCATAACTGCCAGCATCCCGTAAAGTATATAATCCAGAACAAATAATAGAGGATGTTTAATCCAATATAATGCTATGTATACACTGATTGTAAAAACTGCATATAGTACCCCTTTAAGAATAAAGTAACGATCGGCCTCAGATTTTTTCATTGGCAAAGTTTGTTCAATCTCTTTTAAAATGCCATTGAAAAGAGCAGTATCTTCTGGTAAATTAAGATGTTTAGCTTTCATACAATTTTAAATCAAGATGTTGTTGACGACCCATTTTATACAAAAATCTCAGATAAGATTTATAGGCTTCGGCATAAGGCATATCCATATACACGACACCATGTTTAGCTGCTATCTGCTTAAACATGGGCAGAATTTTTAAATAATGAACATGACTAATATTGGGGAGCAAATGGTGAAGTGCATGAGCATTAAATCCACCCAGAGTCCAGTTAAAAAAAACACTGGAAGCGTTATAGTCAACAGAGGTTTTCATTTGAAGACTTGGCCAGCTCATATCCAGTTTCCCATCCTGATCAGGCAGAGGATGAATAACATAGTCAGACAAATGTGAGACCCCTAAAACACTTGTAAAAATGAGAGAAACCATAAAATGATTCAGCACAAAAGCTGTAAAAACTGTGGCAGCACCAAAGGGCAGAAATAAAATTGGCAGAACAATCATGTAGGTGAGATAGGCCAGCTTGTATATAATTAATTTAACAATTTCTGCTGGTGGAATTTTCACCTGAATTGTGCGACTGGTATAGTTGAACAGCATCAAAGTTTCGCGCATAAAGAACCAGTTCAGACTGTACAATAAACTTAAGAAAGGTGCGTATAAAAACTGATAGCGGTGATACCATTTAAGGGGCTGAGTTTCCGTCATGCGCAATAGAGGATTGTTCAGCACATCAATATCACTTCCTTCTACATTGGTATACAGATGATGAGATTCATTATGGTTTTTACCCCATACATAGGCATTATTTCCTTGCAGGTTAAAACTGATTGAAAAAAGCACTTTATTCCAGTATTTGCTTTTAACTGCTACACCGTGAGCAGCGTCATGAGAAATATTAAACGCTGTCAGCAGCACAGATAAGCCCATCAGAAGATAGTAAAGATAAAATTCAAAGGACGAGTTACTATTCATCATCAGGATATAGAAGAGCAAATCCAGTCCGAAGTAAAGAACGATTTTGAAATACATGATGGCATTACCTGTTTTTGACTGACCTGACTGTCTGAAATAAGCATCTATAGATTCGTTTAGTTCTTTATAGAAAGTGGTGCCTTCGTCTTTAGTAAATTTAAGTTTTTTCATTGTTAATATTGTTTTAAAAGCAAAGCAGACAGCGGTTTACTTTGCTTATTGGCTTGTTATAATTTATTACAGGTTCAAGGCCTTGTCAGTGAACATTAAATGATCGGTGACAAGCAAAATTATTTTCTTTACCAGTCAATTTACTTGTAATTTCTGCAAATGCCCGTAAAAAAATAATTGATTAGCGCAACTTAATACAATTTAACGAGAGAAATTAGGCCTTCCAGAGGGTCTAAATATTTTATCACATTTGAACGATTTTTACAATTTCATTTTAAACAACTTATAAATTTTAATTAATATTAATACAGTGCTTAAAATTGCATTTTACTGATTTAAGATTTTAAGTATTTGGGCATTAATGAAAAAAATATTTAATTGCCGTAATCAAAATCAATCAATCGATGTCTGAATCACTGCATTTTCAGGAGAAGTTGGTTGCGATACTCAAACAAAGTATTGCGGACAATGTAAGCTTAGCGGCAGAATTATCTGATTTGCTTAATATTTCGATGGACAGTGTTTATCGCAGATTGCGCTGTCAGAGCACGTTTTCATTTGATGAGGTTGGATTAATTGCCGGGCGGTTTGGCATAAGTCTGGACGGTTTATTCAGGAAAGAAGACAATCAGGTTAACTTCAATTTTAATCCGATGTATGGTCAGCCATTTAACTTCTCAAAGTATCTGGAGTGGTATGCATCATACCTAAGTGATTTGGCAAGAATACCTGAAACGAATGTTTTTTATGCCGCAGAAGATATTCCGGTTATAAGACATTTTAAATACCCGCATTTATCTGCTTTTAAGGCCTATTACTGGAGCAAAGCAGTTTTAAACATAGAAGTTTTTCACAGCAAGCAATTTGATTTTTCGGAAGTTTCACAAAAGCTCATCGACAACAATTTAAAAACTGCAGAAGCATACAGTAAATTAAATGTCACAGAAATATGGTCGGAAGAGACTATAACCAGTACTTTAAGACAAATTCGTTTTTATTTTGACTGTCATTTTTTTGACACGCATGAAACGGCCTTGATTGTGCTGAAGGATTTAAGAAAAATGCTCGAGCACATGGAAGTAGAGTGTCAGGAAAACGAGAGTGAAAACAGACAGCGACCAGGCGATTTCAGATTATATGTATCCGACCTGATGATAGGCAACAACTGTGTGTATATAGAACCGGGCAAGCAGGGTGCTCCGGAGCGAGTATTTATTGGTCACAACACCTTTAACACCATTTCAACCAGTGATTCAAAATTTTTAACAGAAACCAGGCACTGGATAAGCAATCTGATAAGGAAATCTATTTTACTGACAGGCAGTGCAGAAAAGTTGCGTGTCGTGTTTTTCAAGAAGATGTACGACAAAATCAGCAATCTGGAAAATTACATCAGGCAGCAATCTGAAGTGGAAGATATTTGATTCAAAACAACAATAATTGCAATAATTGCAAGTAATTAAATCCGATTAACGACGAATCATTTGACTTTCTGGCAGTCAAAATCGAAGTTTGCGACAAAGTATTAAATTAACATGAAGGCGATATTTCTATCGTTAATTCTGTGTGTTCAACAAGGTTATGGACAGTCATGGATATCCTTAAAGTATACAGGAGGGGTTCCGATGTACAAATTATTTGGTCGCACACCTGAATACAGCAACGGATTTTCATTCGAGAGATATACGCCGAATTTATTAGGAGAAGACGCCGAAAAACACGACTGGCGACTGGGTTTACAAGGAGAAGTTTTAATTGGCAATGGCATCAAGCAGAAACACTATTTTCCTTCATTAAGTCCGAGTTTCTATGATATAAAATTAAGCAGGAGTTCCTTTGGCGGGACTGCATTTGTGAGGTACACAAATACAGAAAAAAACATCAATCCTTATATTGAATTTGGAGCAGGCTTCCGCGATTTTATAACTGAGTTAAAAATTGAAGCAGACGATCCTGCATCTAGTTCAAGTATTACCAGAACTTATAACACAGATCAGTACAATTTAAATCTAATAATAGGCACAGGAATTATGGTACCGCTTACAGAGGATATAAAATTCGAATTCGGCATCAATTACAATATTGGCAAGAACGCCAAACTCTATGACTTTCATTCAGTATATGCCAGCAACAATGATTTGTATGCAGGTCAGTTAAATGCAGGCACATCAACCTTACAGTTTGACATTGGATTTGTTTTTAATTTCAGACGAAAAAATCATCAGTGGTCGATGTTCAGAAATTTAGGAAGTGGGAATAGTTTATTGGAGTTGTTGTTGTTTTAGAGGTATTTTACAACCTTCCAGGTTGTCAACCTGGAAGGTTGTCGTTTTTCGTAAACGGCTTTACCCCCGCAAACACTCAGCTTTTTTCTAAAATCGCCAAACGCTTAGCAAAATCCAATCAAAAATCAGGACAATTCGGCTAGTTTTAAATTCAAAAATTCTGACTTACTTTTTCTCCTTAATCCTCTACATTTGAAAAATGAAACGGAGAGAATTATTGCGTTTAATCGGACTGGGAAGCATCGTTTTAAGCTTAGATAAACTACATGCTTCAAAATCAAAAAAAAACAAAGGACCGATAGTTTTAAGCACCTGGTATAACCAATCGCAAACAGCCAATGTTGAAGCCTGGAAAATCCTAAGCAACAAAGGAAGTGCCCTTGATGCCGTAGAAAAAGGTGTTCAGGTCAGCGAAAATGATATCAATAATTGTTGCGTTGGACTTGGTGCTAATCCCGACCGGGAAGGCAGAGTTACTCTCGATGCTTCCATTATGAACCATCAATATGAAATTGGTGCTGTGGCTGCGTTAGAGCGCATTAAAAGTCCGATTCACACTGCCCGACTTGTCATGGAAAAAACACCACATGTTATGCTGGTTGGGCAGGGAGCGCAAGCATTTGCACTCTCTCAGGGCGCTGTACTGGAAAGTGGAGAGCTCAGCGAACATGCTGCTAAAACATATGCAGATTGGTTAAAGAAAAGCGAATACAAACCAATTATAAATATTGAGAAAAATGGCGGACCAATGGTGCCTGATTTTATGGAGAGTGGCGAATTTAACCATGATACCATCGGTATGATTGCGATGGATGCAGAAGGAAACCTAAGCGGCGCCTGTACCACAAGTGGCATGGCCTTTAAAATGCAGGGAAGAGTGGGCGACTCCCCTATCATTGGTGCAGGTTTGTATGTCGACAACGCCATTGGTGCAGCAACAGCTACAGGGCAGGGCGAAGAGGTGATAAGAATTTGCGGAAGTTTCCTGGTCGTCGAATTTATGAGACAAGGATTTAGTCCTGAACAAGCCTGTAAAAAAGCAGTTGAGCGCATTCAATCCGTTACCCCAAAAAACCCAGACAATATACAGGTAGGATTTATAGCGATTAATAAGGCTGGAGAATACGGAGGCTATGCCCTGCATAAAGGCTTTGACTATGGCGTTACTCAAGGAGAAGGAAACACCAGACAAATCATTTCAAAACACATCATTAAAAAATGATCACTTTAGAAATTGCCTGTAATTCATGGGAATCGTGCATGAATGCAGAAAAAGGAGGAGCAGACAGAATAGAGCTATTTGAAAACCTTTATGATGGCGGATGCACACCATCTGCTGGATTAATACATATGTCAACTAAGTTGACTATTCCGGTATACGTCATGATAAGACCCAGAGGAGGTGATTTTTGTTATTCGGAAGAAGAAATCCAAATCATGGAAGCAGATATAGATGTTTGTAAATCAGCCGGAGTAAAAGGCATAGTGTTCGGATGTCTGACAAAAGAAGGATTAGTTGATACTGGCACATGCGAACGTTTGCTAAACCATTGGGGTGGACCAGCCACATTTCACCGGGCGATAGACGAATGTTTGGATATTTTTAAAGCCTTAGAGACTATCAAATCACTTGGTTTTGAAAGGGTTTTAAGCAGTGGTGGCGCTGAAAATGCTTTCGCTGGAATGGACACCTTAAGAACAATGCAGTCCGAATCCGGAACATCAATCATCATACTTCCAGGCTGCGGAATAACTTCAAACAATGTGATTGAAATATTGCGCACAACAGGTTGCCATGAAATTCACGCGACATGTAAAGATATTTACGAAAGTGACAGTAATAATCTGGGGCGTGGATTGTTTAATAAGAGGAGCGTAAGCAGCGAGTTTTTAGTAATGGAATTAAAATCAAAAATCGCCTAAACGACAACCTTCCAGGTTGTCAACCTGGAAGGTCGGTGTTTTTCGTAAACGGCTTTACCCCCGCAAACATTCATCTTTTCTCTAAAATCTTCAAACGCTTACAACCTTCCAGGTTGTTAAGCTCCCAGGTTGACTCCGAAACTGGCCCATCTACCCGGAAGTGGAATGGCTGTAAATTCTTTGTATTTTGTGTTCCCTAAATTCTGAATTCCCATGAAAATTTTCATGGTCCTGACTTTACCTATTTTCAACTGATAGTCGAGTTTAAAATCAGAAATCCAGTAGGTATTCGTTTTGTTTACTTCAAAACCATTTCGCTCAAGATATCTTAAATTAAATGCTATTCCAACTTTGCGTGTGTTCAGGTTAAGCTGAGACACCCATTGTAATGGTAGATAATTGAGTGTAAACTGAGAATAAACAGAGCTATTTTTCATACTGCTTTCCAGAATTGAAAGACCCGAACTTGCACGTAAATACAAACCACCAAAAGCACTTAATACACTTTTAACACGAGTATTAATCTTTATATTAAATTCAACTCCCCTGATGTTAAACGACCTTAAATTTACAGGTTGCCAGGGAGCATTTAGTGAATCTTTTATTCTGTCAATCAGCTGATCATTTGTTCTAGAAAACACACTGGCATGAAGTTGCAATCTCTTACCAGTACTACGTAGTCCGAAATCATAATACATTGCGCGCTCAGGCAGCAGATATGCATTGCTTAAGTTTAAGGGTCCCGTGTAATATAAATCCGTAAAAGTTGGCAATCTCTGACCAGTTCCGAATGAGACAAAAAGAAAGATTCTCTTGTAAACCTGCAGATTTACATCTGCTCCCGGATAAAGTTTACTGCCTAAGACTTTATTGTTCAGTCCATATAAACCTGCAGACAATCGCAATCCTTTTACAGGCTTTAATAAAACGTCGGCAAAAAATCCTGAAAACTCGCGAATATGCTCACCGAGATTTGTACTGTTGATGGCCTCCCTTCTATACTCCAATCCCGCGCCAATATCAAAATATCTTCTACTATATTTATAATTCAGCTCCGGATTTAAGACCGCTGTCTGATGAAAATTCCTATAATATGCTGGGTTACTTTTGATGAAAACATATTGATCATTATTTGCACGAGCACTCATGCGTGCCGAAAATGTTCCTGATTTTTGAGTTTCAAAATCAGCATGAATCGCTCCCCAGCTTGTATGAACAAACTCATAAGAATTACTATCTGAAGGAGCTGCATAAAAGCCATTAGCCCCAAATGCATTTCTTATAATTCCACCTGAATAACTTAACTTAAATCCATCTGTCGCTGACACCTTGTTTTTTATTACTTGCTGAACCTTAAAATTACTTCTGATGGTCTGAAAGTCTGAATTATGCCGGTATCCAGAGCCCGCATCTATCGCAACGTCATACCAGGCAGATAGCTCTTTATTGCCCATAGAGTTAAACAAGCGGTACCCCTGATTCGCGTATAATTTACCAGTTTGAATATCTTTCTGCCTGTTAGTTCCGGCATGTATCTGTGCAGCTATTTGTGACTTAGCCTGTGAACGCGTCACAATATTGACCACCCCAGCCAATGCATTTAATCCATACCGCCTGGCAGATGCACCTTTGATAATTTCGATTCTCTCAATGGCTTCCGGAGAAATGCTCAAATTCATTTGATGATGCCCTGTTTGCGGATCACTCATTTTCACACCATCAATCATCACCAAAACCTGGTCAAATGTGGATCCTTGAATTTGTATATCCGATTGTGTTCCCGACACACCCCTCTGCCTTAAATCAACACCAAGCACAAATGATAAAATTTCGGCAGTGGTATAAACCGGATACTTCTGAAATTCTTCTCTGCTAATTACCTGAATATTCTGACCAATATTATCAGTAGAAAAATTAATTCTTGATGAATACAACGCATTTACTTTTACAGTATCAAAAACACCATGAATTTTATTTGAATCAGCAAAATTCTGAGCATATGATGCAGAACAAGTAAAAGCGAAAAGCAAAAAGCCTAAATTATTAATTATCTTCATTTTATATTTTTTTAAAAAGAAGGCAAAACTAAGACAAAGTTTCAAATATTTTATTTTATTTGTTTGTTTATCAATGTTTTACATAAATTAAACAATACAATATTTATTATGGCAATTTTTAAGACTAATTTCAGGCGATACAGATTCCTTTATACAAATAAGGTGTATAAAAAAACAAAGCACAATTGTTGAACAAAAAAGGTTTAAATCAACTTAAAAAATACAAGAAATTTTAATTTATCAATCAGTTTCTGCCAAGGGGAAAGACATCAAAAACTTTGTTCCAACTCCTATCTCGCTTTCAATTTCAATACTTCCATCAAGTGCTTCGACCTGACTTTTAATTAAGAACATGCCCATCCCTTTTCCAGATTTTCGGTAATCGAATCTTTTATACAGACCAAATAACTGATCTTTGTATTTTACAGTATCTATACCCGCACCATTGTCACTATAATATATCTTTACTACGTTATTATTTCGTTCTGTCCAGATATCAACTCTCGGAGGCACACCATCCCGGGCATATTTCATGCTATTACTAATTAAATTAAAAAAGATGCTATGCATATATGCCTTAATACTATGAAAAGTCTGAATATCATTGAAATTACTATATATTTTCAGTTTTTTATAGTTTTCCAGGTCTTTTAACGACGATCTTACCTCATCTAACAACTGCATTAAATCTACAATTTGCCAGCTATCGATAACTGTATGTCTGATGTTTAAGATATCATTTAAATCGTGAATCACAGTATCGAGGTGTTGTGCCGACTTTTGAATATTTCTGATACTGATATTCAGATCATCGGTATTCATAGGTTGGTCAAACAAAGCTGTAATACCGAGAATATTAACCAGAGGTGAGCGCAGGTTATGCGACACAATGTATGCAAATTGCTCAAGATCCCTGTTTCTTAAAATTAAGTCATTGATGATGGATTGCCTTTCTGCTTCATTTCTCTTTAAATCAGTAATGTCTACAGCAGACATACTGAAACCACTGATTGTATCATCTTCAACAACAGGATTGATATTGATGGTAAAGTACTTTTTCTCACCTTCCTCTTCATAAACAGTTTCGTATGATATCGCCTGCATGGTATTCCGAACTCTGTCGATCGCTCTGTCTAATTGTGCATTTTTCTCACTCAAAAGTAAATTTCTGAAATTCTCGCCTACTTCTATCTTTAATTTTGTAAATAAGAAATAACGGTTTGAAAAAATATTATTAAAGGCACGAATATTTAAATCCTTATCCAGCAAAAGATGTCCTACACTTGTGTTTTCAAAAACTGAGATCAGATTTCTTTCAGTGAGACGTAATTTTCTTGCAACGATAGCTTTATTGAAATACACTTTCACCATTTCTTTCACAGCATATACCATGTCATATTCTTCTCTCAGAAAGACCGAATTTGTGTTAGAAACTATATCGTCATCATACACAAGCTCAATCAGACATTCGCGCATATCCATAGTTTCGAAACCTGAATTCAGTTTAAGAGTTGAATCTTTAAAGCCATTTGTCTGCCATACTTTCTGATCAAACACAATACGGCAATGACAGGCATTCACATATTGAAATCCTTTTGGTAAAAGATGAGTTATTCTTTCAAAAACATCGTCCTCAGAAAGTTCTTCATTTTGCAGCACAGCATTTACCTGATAAATGGTTCTCAGTTCTTTGATACGCTCATTTAGCTGGTAATTGGCTAATTCTTTTTCGGAATTAATTGAAATATTGCACATGGCCAGTGAGAGATTTCGTGCCATGCGTTCCAGCAATTCAAGCTCATGACCATCGAATGCGTCCACTCTTTCAGAATAAATATTAATACAGCCAATTGTATTGCTGTCAAATCTAAGGGGCAAAACTAAACTTGCAGAAATTCCGTGTTTTATTGCCAGATCCGACCATGGTTTAAAATCATCCGATTTATTGACATTATTAGTGATAACAGTGCGTTCGAATCGGATGGCTGTTGCCGTTGGTCCGCGCGACTGCAGGTTATCACTCATCGAAATTCGCAAATTTTTGACATAATCAGTTTCGCCATATGCTGCATAAGGATGCACAATTCCATCCGGATCATTAACATCTTGTTTTCTGCACACCCATGCCAGACGATATTTATTTACCTCTACAAGTTCTCGGCAAACCTCATTCATCAACTTTTCTTTGTCATTAATCAACAAAATAAAATCGTTAATTTTATTGAGTAAAGATAGTTCCTGATTCGTTTTAATTAACCTCTGTTCGGCATAAATTCTATGGGTCACATCCTGAATAATTAACAAAACAAACCTTTCACCACTAATTTCAAAGGTATTTAAACTTGCCTCTATTGTTATTTCTTCTCCGTTCTTTTTTCTGGCAGGCGTGTGTCTGTTAATACCCATTCGAATGGGCTGACTGTTATTGAGATATTGTTTCTGATGATCGGAGTGCTTGTCTTTGAATCTGTCAGGTATCAGCATACTGATTGGATGACCAATTAACTCATCTTTGTTATACCCAAAAACATTCTCCACTTCCGAATTAATCATCTGAATAGACATCGACTCATTGATGATGATAATTGGATTAGCAGCAGACTCAACAATTTTCCTGAACTTCTCTTCACTTTCTTTTAGAGCAATTTCAGAACGCTTCTGCTCATCGATATTTGTCGTAAAAATAGACACGCCAAATAATGCTCCGTCTGATTGATAAACTGGAGAGATAGTTGACCGGTACCAGATATCTTTATTATTAACCTTGTAATTGTACTCCTGAATATTCTTGACACCGCCTAAGGCTATATGAAAATTTTCCTCAAACTGCGCCCTGCCTTCCTCATAGACAAACTGCCTGAAGTCGTCACCAAGATGAATTTCCTTGTCCATTAGAAAACGCATACCCAGTTTAGCAATTTCATTTAACAACAGAACCTTAAAATTCTTATCCAGGTACACAACACTGTCTGTAGTGGTATTCAACACAGACAGTAAGTGCGAATTCATTTCGTTTAATTTTATTTCAGAATTTTTCTTTTCAGTAATATCAATTGCAGTTAACTGAACACAGAATAATTTCTTATCTCTATCGTAAACTGGATTAACTTTATATGAATACCATCTGGAAAAATCTGTGGCTTTAGTTTCAAGTTCGATTTCAAATGTATTTCCTGAGATGGCTTTTTGGAAAGCTTCTTCAAAAATGGTCTTTAAATCCTCAACAACGAACTCACGGTAGTCATCCCCTTTGTTTAAGTTTCTATTGAAATAACCAAACAGGACCTCTTTCATTATTTCATTTACAAAAATGACCTTATAATTAGAATCGATTAATACCAGGTGGTCATTGCTACTATCCAAGACATTTTCTAAAACTTCCGATGTCGCCCTCATTTTGTGTAAACTTTTGATAATTAAGTAAATTCAAAAATCATACTTTAGTTTTATAACAAAGATAAAACATTAAAAACAACATTATCAAACAAATAAAATATTTTTTTTGACAAATTATCGAAATTAAATTAATGTTAAATTTAGTAAAAAAAGGCTGAAATAATTTTCGCTCGATAGTTGAAAATAGCTGATTCAAAAGAGAAAAGTTAAAAATAGAAAATCGTTTCACCGACCTTCCAGGTTGACAACCTGGAAGGTCGGTGTTTTTCGTAAACGGCTTTACCCCCTAAAACACTCATCTTTTCCCTAAAATCCCCAAACGCTTACAACCTTCCAGGTTGTTAAGCTTCCAGGTTGGGGTCGGGTTTTCTCGAAAAATCTCCCTAATTTCGCACAAAATAATAACCAAATTCCACCATGAAACTAAAAATGTTGCTGGCTTACGCGCTGATTTTCGCCTCTGCCGCATTCGCCCAGACAGAACCCTACAACGACGCTAAACTTACTATCGCCTCTTCTGCCTACGGATTCTGCTGGGGCCAGGAACTATCACTAACGAAAATTAGCAAAACATACCCCGACCTTAAACCTAAAGCTAATGCAGCTCAAAATGCATTCAACGCTAATTTTGGCTCAACCAGAACCTCTATCGAATCTTACCTTAAAAAAGGCATGGGTGATACCGCCTTCAATACTTTCTTGACTCAACTAAAATCCGATATCGTCTCTATGGTAGATAGTCAGTCTACCACCAAAGATGAAGCTATAGCATTTATTAAAACCTTTGAAAATCGCGCGAAAGGTGATATCCCTTCTCCTTATCTCGAAAACTTCCTCATGTTTAAATACGCAGAAAATCCTATTGGCGAATTTAATGCTGGACATACTTACACCTTCAATACAACTGGCGAAACGTATGCAAAAAATTCTAAATGGACCGTCAATGTTCCACTTAGCTGGACCGCTGAAGAATCCAGCTCACCTGAAATTATCAAACAATTTAAAAGTGAATGTGGATCTGGTGGTCAACTCATCATGCTCTTAGCAATCGAATTGCCTTACGACGAAAACTATGTTATGTCTAAGGAGGAAATCGAAGCTACTTTCAACGAAGAACAAGCTAAAACCATGGTGCCTGAAGGTGCCCGCTTTGTCTCTTTCTCTAAAATAGTTGTTGATGGTATCTCTGGTGGCATGCTGGAAGTTGAACAGGATGTCGAAGGAATGGGTGTTCCGGTAACCATTCGTCTGGCTCAGTTTATGGTGATTAAAGGTAAATACATGTACTGCGTTCAGGGTGCTGTTAGTGGTGATGCTTCAGGCGTTAAAATTACTGCAGACATGAAGAAATATATGCCATTGTTTAAAGCAGTTGCGAACTCCGTTGATATAATGCCATAAACAAACTTATTCCATAAAACAAAAC
>JBJTNS010000002.1:0-5838 GCA_046074245.1 Chitinophagaceae bacterium
GTCACTGACGCATGATATATGTGCACCGCTAGTAGTGTTTATATAGTTACTCCGATAAAGAAACTGCAGCGTCGCTGACGCACTAAGATTGTTTAACTAAGTGCAAACAGATAGCCCTGTAAGGGCGTCCCGAAGGGGTTGGTAGCCCAGGTCGTAAAATTTTCGAAGAAAATTTGAGGCCTGGGTTAAGATACGCCCACAAACTGCGAGCCCCAGAGGGGCGAGCATTAGTCGCTCTATTTCCAGATTCCTGAAAAACCCTATCTTTGTTAAAGAATAAAAATCATCATTATGAAATTTGCCCCAAAACTCCTTTTTACCCAATTCAACTTTGCGCTTGTTTTGATTATTATAACATTGCTCAATGCCTGCAGCAAAGATCCTATCGCTGTTGATTTTGAGAAATATGAGGGATACTGGAAGCCTGTAAGTTTCAGCGACTGGACGGGGATGCACAATGCACCTCCCTTTTTTGCCCGTCCGGGAACTACCTATTATACCAGGGGAGAAAAATTGTTTAAAGTAGTTGTTACCCTGTACAACGATTCAAATGGTAATCCATTTACAACTCAGAAAGTCGACTCTTTTAAACTGGAATATAATATCCAATCTAAATTGAAAGAACAAGGCTCTTCTATTTTGTTGGTTACAGAACAATATGATGGACTGACACCAACAGGTAACTTAGGCGTTAGACTGTCTTACAAGCGCGAAATTGATTTGATCAATAAGTCGGTGACACCATATTCTAACGACAGATTTGAAATCTCAGAAGATAAGATCGATGTTTGGTATTACACCTGGGGTGGCAGCGATGCTACTATAAGAGAGCGCAAACTTCAGCGCATTCGTTAAGCATTTTCTGCCCACACCTGTGCGAGATGCACGATGGTCTCTACCGCCTTTTCCATGTCCTGAACACTCACATACTCGCGACGGGAATGAATGGCCATTTCGCCGGTAAAGATGTTCGGACAAGGCATGCCCATAAAGGATAATCTTGAGCCATCTGTACCGCCTCTGATGCTCTCGATCACCGGAGTCATTCCAGCTCTTCTGTAGGCCTCTTCGGCATTCGCCATCACAAATGGATACTGATCAAGCATTTCTTTCATATTGCGGTATTGCTCTCTGAATTCTGCTTTATAAGTAGCACCCGGAAAGGCTTCGCATGCAGCTTTGGCATATGCTTCTAATCTGGCTTCATGCTCTGCCAGCTGAGCGGTTATAAAATCGCGTACAATAAACTGTATGGTAGCTTTCTCGACAGCCGCTTCAAAGTGCACAGCGTGCACAAATCCTTCCATTCCCGAAGTGCTCTCAGGGCACCAGCTGTCTTTAGGTAATGAGTTCATGAAATAGGAAGCAACTTTTACCGCAGATACCATTTTGTCTTTGGCATAACCCGGGTGGGCACTGATGCCTTCAAAAGTAATGGTAGCGCCATCTGCAGAAAATGATTCACCTTCAAGCACACCTCTCGGTCCGCCATCTAAAGTGTATCCAAACTGAGCCCCCAATTTGTTCATGTCTACTTTATTAACACCTCTGCCAATTTCTTCGTCAGGCGTAAATAACAAACGAATTTTACCATGTTCGATTTCTGGATGTTGTATCAGGTAATTGGCAAAATCCATGATAATGGCAACACCTGCTTTATCATCTGCGCCTAATAAGGTCTTTCCAGAAGCGGTAATAATATCATCGCCAATTCTTTCTTTTAAATAAGTATGGTCTTCAACAGTGAGAAACAGCTCCGGAGCATCTGCAAAGCCAATCGGCGAACCGTCGAAGTTTTTATGAAGTACTGGTTTAACATTAGCACCAGTAACATCAGGTGCAGTATCCACATGCGAACAGAAACAGATAGTAGGAATATTTTTATTGCTTGTCGCCGGAATGGTAGCATAAACATACCCGAATTCATCCAGTTCAGCATCTTTGATGCCCATAGCCAGCAACTCTTCAACGAGTACTTTGCTAAGGTCTTTTTGCTTCATTGAGGATGGCTGTGTATCAGAGTTCGGATCAGCTTCTGTATCAATTTGCACATAGCGCATAAAACGCTCAGCAGCTGTATGGAGGTAATTAGAAATGGACATAATAATGCTGCAAAACTAATGGTAATTTCATTAGTTACATAATAGAAAAGGAAGTAAAAACTCAGATTATTTGTAGGCTACAGCTTTTGCTGCTTCAACAATTTTAGCAACGCTAGGCAGGTAAGCATCTACCAGTGTTGGGGCATACGGCAGAGGGACATCCTGAGAACAGATTCTTCTTATTGGAGCATCCAGATAGTCGAATGCATGTCTTTGAACCTGATAGGTGATTTCTGAACTGATAGAGGCGAGAGGCCATGCTTCTTCAACAATAATCAAACGGTTGGTTTTTTTGATGGAGTTGATGATGGTTTCATGGTCAAGCGGACGAACGGTTCTCAAATCGATTACCTCGGCATTAATGCCTTCTGCAGATAATGCAGCGACAGCTTCGTTAACTCTTAACATCATTTTACCGAAAGATACTATGGTAACATCGGTACCTTCTTTAGCAATGTGAGCTTTGCCAAGTTCTAATACATATTCTTCTTCAGGTACTTCACCTTTTAAGCCATACATCTGTTCGCTTTCCATAAAGATGATAGGGTTGCCATCTCTGATAGAAGCTTTTAATAAACCTTTAGCATCATAAGGGTTTGAAGGAACAACCACTTTCAGACCTGGGGTATTGGCATACCAGTTTTCGAAGTTCTGAGAGTGCTGAGCGCCAAGTTGCCCGGCACTGCCGGTAGGACCTCTGAATACCATATGGCATTTGTATTGTCCGGCCGTCATACTGTTCATTTTAGCAGCGCTGTTAATCACCTGATCGATTGCTACAAGAGAGAAATTGAAAGTCATGAATTCTACAATTGGCACTAAACCATTCATTGCTGCACCCACTGCGATACCGGCAAAACCTAATTCTGCAATTGGTGTATCTATTACACGTTTGGCTCCGAATTCGGCCAGCATACCCTGACTGACTTTGTAGGCGCCATTGTATTCGGCAACTTCTTCACCCATTAAGAATATGCGCTCGTTTCTGCGCATTTCTTCACTCATAGCTTCTCTTAAGGCTTCGCGGAACTGAATTTCTCTCATTGTTTTCAACTATTGGAACGGCAAAAATAGTCTTTTGCCCGCAATTACAAAAACAATACACCGCCTTTTTAAAATAGTGCGTTTCTATATCGGTATTGATGCTGTGCGGGGTTTTTTTTCAGGTCAATCTTCGATACCTTTGCAGCCCCGTATGGCAAAGAACAAGCTTAAGAAATTTAACGAGTACGCAAGTTTCCCGAATACCTTCGACGCAAGAAATGAGTTGAAAGGGAAATGGCATTCTGAAGTGTTTAAAAACAATAATCCCATTACTCTTGAACTGGCTTGTGGCAGGGGTGAATATACGGTGGGACTGGCTAAAATGTTTCCTGAACGCAATTTTATCGGCATAGATGTTAAGGCCTCCAGAATGTGGCAGGGCGCTAAATTCGCCATAGAAGACAATTTGCCTAATGTGGCCTTCATCAGAATTCAGATTGATTTCCTGAATGATTATTTTGCCGACGGAGAAGTCGACGAAATATGGATCACTTTCCCTGATCCGCAACCTCAGAAACCGCGTGAAAAGCAACGCCTGACTTCGCCGAAATTCTTAGGAAAATACGTCACACTGCTCGGAAAAAATAAGGCGGTTAATCTTAAAACTGACAGCGACTTTTTGTTGAACTACACTTTAAAAACACTGGAACCAATACCCGTTATTATTAAAGAGCTGCTGCTGAACATCGACGAGAAAGATGATCTGCAGGAAGAGCTTAAAATCCGTACTTACTACGAACGTATGTGGCGCGAAAAAGGGATAATTATTAAATACCTGCACTTCGTTTTTGCCTAATCAGCTAACTCAAACTTCTCGAGGTACTCTGTCCAGTCGCCCTGATTTCTTGTGCCAGGCTGGTCTTCGGCCTGACCGGTAATTGCGAGACCCCTTAAATCACTGGCATCTTCTGAAAGTGTCCGGGTTTGAAAGATTACAGGTTTCTCTGTTCGCTCACTTAAATACTGATACACTTCCATGCTTTCAGTAATCAGTACATCTGCTTTGTCAATAGAAGGATAATGTGTCGTATCATTCACCATAACAATAGTTTTTAATCCTGTTTCAAAGATTGACAGATCTTTGTATGTGGCCGGAATTTGAACAATCTGAATCGAAAGCTGACGACTAAAATCTGTTATCCATTCAATGGGTTGTTCTCCGAACTCACCCACAATTGCTGGTCCGCTAACCCACGAAATAATCGACTGTGCTTTCGGAGGTTCCAGGTACGAAGGCGAGGAGGGGTCAAAGCAGAAGCCTATGAAATCAGCCCACATGCCTGCCGCATATCTGGCGTCAGAAAGATTGCTGATGTTTGAAAATTTTAAAAGAAATGGATAGTTCATGATTAATTAAACTTAATGGCTTTCACCGGATCAATCTTATTAATAAGACGAACCGGCAATAATAATGATAACAAACAAATGCTGATGGTGCCTATGTTTACCGCAAGTAAATGTGTCCAGTGAAGTGATACCGGCACAAAGGGCAAATAGTAGGTTTCCTGACTTAAAGTGATGATTTTAAAATGGTCCTGTAAATATATTAAACCCAGTCCGAGTGCATTGCCAAACAATAAACCAAGTAAAAGTATGTATGCGGCATGATTCAGGAAAATGCGCTTAATCATCTGATTGCTGCTGCCTAATGCTTTAAGTACCCCAACCATATTAGTTCGTTCAATAATTAAAATTAAAAGTGCAGTCATCATATTGATGCAGGCTACAATAATCATGAGAGTCAGGATAATGGTAATGTTCTGGTCGAGGTACCCCAGCCAGTCGAAGATCTGTGGGTTAAGCTGAATCAGACTCTCTGCATTAAGCGCCTGAGGGATGTCGCGGTTAAGCTCTTTATTGGTGATTTGCACCTGAGAGAAATCTTTTGTCTGAATTTCGTAATGTGTAATTTCCGGGCGTTTCTGTGCAAAAATTCTCTGCATTTCGCGCAAACTGCCAATGATGTATAAATTATCGTTTTCTTCCAGTCCGGTTTCGTATATCCCCGTTACAGTGCACGGAATAACGCGAACTGGCTCGTTGATAAAATAAACTTTAACAATATCGCCAGTATCTAAACGGAGTTTAGAAGCAATTACTTTAGAGATAAGAATTTCACGTTTCCTAAAACTGTCGCCTACTGCTGGCATTGTACCTTTAATAATTTGCTTAGTAAGGTATCGGGTATCGTATGAGCCATCAATGCCTTTAAATACAATGCCTTCAAGTTCTTCGTTTGCTTTGATGATGCCTGGTCTGGACATTACCGGTGCAATTGACTTAATATTGTTTTTCTTGAGTATGTGTTGCTTCAGAGGCAGCGAATCTTTAAACTGAACATAGTCGAAGTTGCCGCTGGTACCGGTAGAATGGATTTCAATATGACCGCCGAAACCTATCACTTTTTCGGTGATTTGTTCTTTGTAGCCAACCACAATGGCGATGGCTACAATCATCACCGCAACACTAAGTCCGGCACCTATCCATGCCAGCCGGATGATCAGAGAAGCAAAAGATTTAAACTTGCCAAGGGCCAGTCTGTTAGCTATGAAAAGACTCAAGCGCATCAGACTGCGAAAATAGTTATAAGAAACGTTTTATTGAATTAAATTCTGAGCTTAATATTTTCTGCCTTTCCAGGTGTTTGGCGTTTTCGACAAGAAACTCAATGCCGTTTGAGGAATAATATAAA
>JBJTNS010000003.1:0-4241 GCA_046074245.1 Chitinophagaceae bacterium
AGCAACAAATCAGCGCCATCGATATAGTCGATTTGATTCTGAAGTGCCTTGTAATAAGTCTCTACCGAAATCTCGTAGTCGATACCCTTCCCGATATTTTTAAAATACCCTAAAGCCACCTGATCCGCAATCTGAGGTTTAATATTATTGGTAGAAGGTGTCCAAACATCTAAAGGCACTGAAGCAGCAGTATTAGAGATCAGGTGCAAATACTGAGACATTCTGTTATAACTGGCTTTGAAAGAAGAGAATTTAGAAAATTTATAATTGGCTGAAAATCTTGGTTCAGGCACTGTATAAGATTGAATAACTTCGCCTTTTTCATAATTTGTCGTACCGGTAACAACTGCTCTCTGAGCGGCAACCGGGCGATCAAGCGTGATGGATGAACCTTTCCCGATGTAGTTAAAATTAGATACACGGATACCATATTTCAAACCCAGCTTATCATTAACTTTTTGTTCATTTTCAACATAGATAGCGTTCTCTAACGCATATTTTTTAGGCAGACCAAATTGAATGGTTGAACCTTCGTCAGATGAGACTGCATCACCAGGACTAAAGATATAGTATGTAGAAACCGCTCCGAAGCTTAAGGTATTTTTAGAATTAATATAAGAAGTGAAATCTGGTTTGATGCTATAGTTGATAATATTAGATTTCCAGTTAAACGTATTATCACCAGTTCCGAAACCTAACTGGTAATCGTATTTGCTGTAATAGGCGGTAAAATTTGAAAACAGTCTTTTAGAGAACAAATGGTTCCATCTGAATGTAGCAGTTTGGTTACCCCAGTCGAATTTAGCTCCAGGAGCACCAAAAGCGTCTCTTCCGATATAGGTTGAGAAGAATATTTTGTTGTTAGAGTTGATGATATAATTGACTTTACCGGTAAAATCATAAAAGTAAAAGATAGCATCTTTCAGATTCTCGTTTTTGGCCAGGAAAGGTTTTGCCAGAACATCTATATAGCTACGTCTTCCGGCAACAATGAAACTCGATTTGTTTTTAAATTTCGGGTTTTTTCTCGCAATTGGACCTTCTAGAGAGAGTCTGCTAAAAATCAGACCAACCCCTCCATTAACCTCATATTTTTTGGTATTACCATCTTTCATACGCACATCTAGCGTAGAAGAAAGACGACCGCCATATTGTGCAGGAATACCTCCTTTAATCAGTTTAACTTCTTTAACAGCATCCGGATTAAAGACCGAGAAAAAACCAAATAAGTGTGAAGAGTTAAAAACAGGTGCCTCATCCAGAAGAATCAGATTCTGATCGATGCTACCTCCGCGAACGTTAAAACCTGTAGCACCTTCACCAACTGTACTAACGCCTGGTAAAAGCTGAACACTTTTCACAATATCAACCTCACCCAGTAAGGCCGGCATTTTTTTTATCTGAGAAATATTGAGATTATTACTACTCATTTCAACTTTTTCTACAAGGTTTTCTCTCTTCTTGGTTGAAACTTTTGCGCCTTTAAATTCCTCTTCAATCCGCACCAGTTCGATATTTTTAGTTACATCACCAATGATGGTAATCTGAATGGTAGTAGACTTAAAATTGTTGTAAGAATAGTTGATTGTGTGTTTGCCAGCCTGCAAACCCAGGGAATAAAATCCATAGACATTTGAATTGGCTATTTGTTTACCACTATCAACAGAAATCAGACAGTTGCTGATGATTTCACCATTGACAGAATCTTTTACATAACCACTAACAGTAAATTTTTTCTGAGCTTGCAAATATTGGAATGAGAACAATACAGCAAATAGGAGAATTAGTTTTTTCATAAAACGATGCAAATGTAACAATGATAAGAGTCTTTTGTTTGCTGATAAGACTAAACAATGATATTATCGATTAATAAAGAGCAGAATTATAGTGTCTCCATATTTCATCATTCAAAAAAATCTATATTTGTATTTCTATGCTATTGAAAACCGTATTAAGATTATTACTGATTACAGTGCTTGGATTAAGCTTTGAGGCCTGTAAAGACAAGGCAAAGGTACCGGTACTGGGAGACAATTTCGATCCGGAGCAGGTACCACTGGCTATAGACAAACAGTTGAAGTCTTTAGTAAAAGACACTAATTACCTGCATTATTTCGATACATTGCAAGAGTACTATGCCAGTCGTGATTACAATCCGTTATGGTTAGAAAAAATCAAAGACAGGAAGTTCCTTAGTCAAATAGAACTGATTACTGATAGCATAGTTTACGAAGGTTTAAATCCGGAACACTACATGGTAGACAGTGTTAAGAAATACATAGAGCTGGTTACAGAGAGTGATAGTTTACATTTATCAAAAAGCATTTACGATGATTGTGCGAAGGCAGAATTATACATCAGTAATTGCTTAATTGGTTTGTGGCACGACCGGGTATTGGGAAGAACCAATCCAAAAGATGTATTAGGAATGAAATACACTTTGCCATTTCCTAATCATCCTGGATTTGAATTAATGTCAGTATTGGATCTGGATTCAGGTATATTCCATCTGGGGCATTATTATCCAAAGCATCAGGATTACTGGGCATTAAAATCTTTGTTGTACGAAGCCTATTCGGTTACAGAGGGCAGTGAGACCAGGATTGACACAATAGGCATCAGAAAAATAAAACCCGGAGACACCACTATTATCGTTCCTTTATTAGCGAAGCGAATGGTTGAACTTGGGATGGCACCTGACTCGCTGATGCAGTTATATGTGGGTGATTCGGTTTATCATCGGGGTTTGGCTAAATATATTATAGAATTCCAGCGCATGAGTAATCTGACAGACGACGGCATCATAGGCAAGTCGACTTTAAAGATTCTGAATGCTTCGCGTAACGATAAGATTGATGAGATAAGAGCAAATATTGAGCGATGCAGATGGTTGGGTGCTGAGCCCATAAAGCCATATGTCAGAGTCAATATTCCTGAGTTCATGTTGTATATGTATTATCCGGACAGTGTCAAGACTTTAGTGGTATGTGTTGGGAAAGGAAAAGAGCGTTTATATGATCAAAAATCAAAAAAGTACATAGTAAGCAAGAATTACCTCGACAAACCAATGAATCATGAGACACCGCAAGTGTATTCCAATATTGATTATGTCATATTAAATCCGACCTGGACAGTTCCCTCCAGCATTGTTGGACGAGAGATGTACAATCTGATTGTAAAGAACCCATCATATTTAACAAAGAACAATTACCAGGTTTTAAAGAATGGAGAGCCTGTAAATCCGAGCAGCATTAACTGGCGCAAATACAGTCCTGGCAACATACCGTTTACCATCAGACAGAATGCTGGCGACGATAATTCACTGGGGCGAATTAAATTTACTTTTAAGAACCCATTTGATGTCTATCTGCATGATACCCCATTAAAGAATAAGTTCAAACTAAATAACAGAGCAGTCAGTCATGGCTGTGTCAGGGTTCAGAGTCCGGTCGACCTAACAGGATTTGTTCTACAGCAGAACACAAAGACCACTTACGATGATGTTCTGATCATGATGGGATTAGCACCAACAGACACTGCCAGAGCGCGCAAGTGGAGAGAAGACACAACGAGTTACAAAAAGATAGTTAAGAAAACCTATCCAGTGAAATTAGAGAACAAGATGCCGGTATTTTTTGATTACAGAACCATCATTTTTGATGAATTCGGACAAGCGCGATTCTTATTTGATGTTTATGATAAGAACAGGCTAATAATAGAAGCTTTGAACAGCAGAAAAGCAAAAAATGTGAACGCATAAAAAAACCTCCTTTGTGGGGAGGTTTTTAAGATTATAGAATTAAACCGGACTTAAGCCAGAATAACGATTTTATTATTGAGAACTTCAATGATACCACCTTTAACGGGGAACTCAAGTTTTTCGGCACCGTTATCTACAATAACTTTACCAGTACTTAGAGCAGAGATCATTGGAGCGTGCATATTCATAATCTGAAAGCTACCGTTAACACCTGGAAGTGTAACAACTTTAGCTTCTCCAGAGAAGAGCGTAGCATCGGGAGTCAGGATATCAACTTGCATAATGCTTATTTATTAGCCTCTTCCATCAGTTTTTTACCTTTTTCGATAGCATCTTCGATGGTACCAACAAGGTTAAATGCCGCTTCAGGGTATTGATCCACTTCACCGTCCATAATCATATTGAAACCTTTGATGGTATCTTTGATATCAACAAGAACACCTTTCAGACCAGTGAACTGTTCAGCTACGTGGAACGGCTG
>JBJTNS010000004.1:0-3196 GCA_046074245.1 Chitinophagaceae bacterium
CAGAATGGATTGAAAATTTCCATTTAGTCTATCATTTCCAGAATACAAATGTTTACAAAGAACTGCTCAATAAAATTATTGTTGACAAATGGAAAGGTGCTAGCCTGGATAATGATAATAGATTTATAAGCAGAAGAGAAATTGTAGATCCTGTGATAATTGCAGATGAAAAATTCTTTCCTGCCTTTGAAATAGGCCCGGCTGCCGAATACCAGCAAAATGTTGTAGATGTATTTTATGCAGATACTTTTTTTATTAGCTTTATCACTTGTCAGGTGAATATTCTGGCTGAGAAAAGATCCATGCCAGTGATAAAAATAAGCGAATCGCAGTATCAGAATTATATCAGAGTTGGCGACAATCTGAAATTGTTAAAAATAAACGATGTGCTAAAACCTAACAGTGACAAAAAACTTGAAACTGTTTTTATAGAGTACTTTAATAAAAAGGATGATAATGATATGTTTGAAAGTGACCCTGTATCACTCTATAAAACAATCAAAAACAATGTTATTTTTTCCAGTCTTGGAATCTGGTATTATGATATAATAAAAGATCCGGAATTTCCTGAATCTGATTCATCCGAAACCATTTTAATTCCTTACCACGCAATTGCAGATCTGATAAAACCTGATTCAGTTCTATATCGGTACGTAAAAGAATAATTATACTTTCCTTAGCAGGGATCCGTAAAAATTCAACCATGCTGCACTAACTGCTTCATTGCCAAAATGACTTTGTGCATATTCTTGTCCGTTTTTAGCTATTTCATTCCTGAACTTAAGATCCATGAGTCTGATACAGGCTTTGGCAAAATCTTGTGGCTCGTCTGCAATTAGGCAGTGTACATCTGTCTTTACATCCAGTCCCATTGCGCCTTGTGTGGTTGTTACCACTGCTTTGCCAGCCATCATCGCTTCTATGGTTTTGATTCTAATACCACTGCCACTGCGAAGAGGTACAACTAAAATCGACTTATCTGCGCTGAATTGCTCAACACTTTCCACTTCTCCATTGACATGAAATCTTTCACTGTTCCAGTATTGATATCGCTTAGGCATATGCTTGCCTGCCATAAAAAATTCGGTGACCGGTGACGCTTCTAGAATCAATGGCCATATCTGCTCTTTAAACCATTCCATGGCCTCTATATTGGGCATCCATTCCATCGACCCTATATGATACAAATACGAGGAATTAGTTTTTTGAACCTTGGTGCTTTCATATATAATTCCGGCTGGAATTGTGGCAATCGTGTTTTTAAATCCCAGCATATAAATACTAGCAATTCTATCTGATTCTGTAATGCTGACTAATGCGTCAAACTGTGGGGTAATTGCCTTCTCGAATTCGTAAAGTCTGTTTGTTAAAAATTCCAGATAACGGCGCATCAGCCCTTTTTTGGTCGCCGCCAGTGTTTTCCATATGGCATATTCAATATTGTGCTGTCTCAGTAATTTAACAGCTTTTGTCTGAATCATTGGCAAATATTGAGCAACAAATAATCCTTCAAAATGTATGATGTCATATTGCTTACTATCGCACAAATTCTGTATGCGACGCGCAAATTCAGGATTTGTAAACCGCTCAACATTATAAGATCCTTTTGAAAAAATATTTTTTAATGCCATTAATGGCTTTATGGTCGTATCAATAAAAAATGATTCACAATAATTAAGAAAACTAAATTCCTTCTCGAAAGTATCCGAATCTACAAAATGCTTCGAAGTGTTTAAGGTGATGAAATCAACTGTAATCTCTTTGTCTGATAAACCTTTCAAAAGATTATATGTGGCAATCGCTCCGCCGTCACGTAGTGGAAAAGGAACCCGACTGCCTATGATTAATACCTTCAAAACGGTTCAAAAATAAAAGTTATTGAACGATATTTACATATTTTTCAAATATTATTTGGAATTAATTCAGAATTAATTACCTTTGCAGTCCTTAAATAGAAATGGCAAACCATAAATCATCAATCAAGAGAATCAGACAAACTGAGGTAAAGAACGAAAGAAACCGTTACCAGCACAAGACTACTCGTAATTTGGTTAGAAAACTTCGTGAAACTACAGATAAAACAGCTGCGGTTGCATTATTCGTAGAAACTGCTTCAATGTTGGACAAACTTGCCAAACGTAATGTAATACACAAGAATAAGGCATCAAACCTTAAATCTAGTTTGGCTGTTCACATCAACGGTCTTAAATAAGAACTTTAAAATTTAAAGTGAGCCTCCGGAAACGGGGGCTTTTTTTGTTTCAATTAAAAAATAAATCCTTATTTTTGCCCCAACAATTAACCTATTAATCATTTGTAATTAATTTTATGTCAGACATTTTTGAAAAAGTAGTAAGAAACATGGGTCCCCTGGGCGCTCATATTAATGAAGCTCACGGATACTTTACCTTTCCTAAACTGGAAGGTGAAATCGGCCCATCAATGATATTTAATGGTAAAGAAAAACTTAACTGGAGTTTAAATAATTACCTCGGATTAGCTAATCACCCTGAAGTGAGAAGAGCAGATGCTGAAGCTGCTGCTAAATATGGTCTGGGTTATCCTATGGGCGCTCGTATGATGAGCGGAAATTCTAACCCACACGAACAATTAGAAAGAGAACTTGCAGCTTTCTGTGGTAAAGAAGATGCTATCCTGCTTAACTTCGGTTACCAGGGTGTTCTATCAATTATTGATGCAATGGTTGATCGCCATGATGTTATCGTTTATGATGCCGAATCTCATGCTTGTATAGTTGATGGTGTACGCCTTCACCAGGGACACCGTTTCCAATACAAACACAATGATATGGAAAGTCTTGAAAAGCAATTGCAACGCGCTACCAGACTGGTTGAAAAATCAGGTGGTGGTATCTTTGTTATCACTGAAGGTGTGTTCGGGATGAGCGGTAACCAAGGCGATCTGAAAGGTGTTGTAGCCCTTAAATCTAAATATAATTTCAGATTGTTCGTTGATGATGCACATGGTTTCGGTACTATGGGTAAAACCGGTAGTGGTACCGCCGAAGAACAAGGTGTTATTGATGGTGTAGACCTTCACTTCTCTACTTTCGCTAAATCAATGGCTAGTATCGGTGCTTTCGTCGCCGGACCAAAAGCTATTCTTAACTACTTAAGATATAACCTGCGTTCTCAAATCTATGCTAAATCTCTTCCAATGCCTCTGGTAGTTGGTG
>JBJTNS010000005.1:0-14710 GCA_046074245.1 Chitinophagaceae bacterium
GTTGTCGCAAATGCTGACACTGTGGCCAGGCATAAGCTTAAAATTGTCATTTTGAGTATTTTCATTTTGAAATGATTTTTCAATATAATTGCCGCAAAAATACACAATCTTTACACATAAAACAATTAAATTCCATAAAAAATTAACTGACTTGGGTTAGTTTTGATACTTAACTAACATTAAAACAATTAATTACAAGCTAATTACATGCCCGTCAGAATTGTTTAACTTTATCGCGTTTTTTACACTAAAGACGACATCCCGGTACTTTATTAACATCTCCAGAGAATCTACTTTTCGTTCCTGTATGTTGTTGATGCTGAATAAACTATCTTTTATGTCTTGCAGTTTCTCAAAAATCTGAGCATGACCCGCAATGGCATTTTCCTTGATCTGTTTGTCGAGGTTTTTCAAGAGTTTTTCATACACTTTTCCTGCCTCAACCAGTCCTTTTAATTCGCTGCTAACTGTTTGTGCTATAGTGCTTTGTATCTTTGTTCGCAGTTCGTTGAATGCATTTGTTTCTGCCTCCAGTCCCGGCACATTTTCGGCCACTAAACTCAGTAATTCTTCTCTGGTCTTACTTGTTAACAATTGAAGAGGTGAAATACTGCGTTTTTCAAGCCATTGGAGGGTTTTGGCCGGACTTATCCACACGCTTGGTCGCAGAACGAGCTTTGGATGGCTTATGTTGTTGTTAGCCATTACTTTATGTAACTGTATCCAATAGTTGATTTCTGCGTTTCCGCCGATATATGCAATGTTTGGTAAAATACTCTCCTGATACAAAGGGCGCATCATGGCGTTAGGACTGAATCTTTCAGGATGCTCGTCTATTAGTCTGCTGATCTCTGATTCATGACAGATTTCTTTGCCATCCGTGGTCTTGTAACTACCATTTTCTTTGATGATTCTCTGTCTGCTGCCTTCATGTAAATAAAAGAAATTAATCTCTCTGGCATTCAGTTGGGTGCTGTATCCTTTGCTTTCCATCCAGGTGCCGACCTCATTGAAAACACCGATATTGCTTTGTTCTATCAGGTCTTTTTTAATAACAGGAACAAAGATCTTTTTTAATTCTGCCTGGTCGCCGTTTACACAAACTACACCGTATTGACCCATAAAGGCATTGACAATACGGATGGTCGCCTCACTCAAATTTTCAGAGCTGGCATAAATAGTTTCAAATTCAGATAAGAGTTTTGTCTGCTCATCATTGAGATTTACAGAAATACTAATTTGATCTATAAGTTCTTTTACCGAATCAGTTTTTAATCTGCCACAGGCGTCTCCCGACCTGGTATTCCAGGTAAAAGTATGATTAAATACTTTGGTGTTTTTTATCTCGTCGAAGTCGTGGTCTTCAGAAGCTGGCCAGTATACTGGCACGAAGTTTTTGTCAGGATATTTAGCCGCTAACTCATCGCAAAAATCAATCAGAGCCAGTATTTTATAAATGACAAAAGCGGGACCGAAAAACAAGTGCAGTTGCTGCCCACTGGTAACCGTAAAAGTGTTCTTATCTCTCAGTTTGCTGATGTTTGCCCATACCTTGTCATCGACATGTTCTTTGCTGGCAATACTCTTATACTGATTGAACAGATTGTCGCATAAAATTGAGCGATACTCCTGAGAGAAATGTTCTTTTCCCTGAATCGCATTATCGAAACTCAGGTAGCCGTGTTTGTCTCCAAGTAAATTTTTAAAATCATTATGCCCTTCTACAAATGCTTTTGTAGTTGCAGAGAGCATGCCCGTTTCAGACAGTTTAAAATTCATTATGCAAGTGAGCCAATCAGGTCAAATGATTCGGCATCGGTGATTACAATATTCGCGAAATCTCCTAATCTTACAAAATTATCAGATGCCTTTACCAGCACTTCATTGTCCACTTCAGGGGAATCGGCTTCGGTGCGACCGACAAAGTAATTACCTTCTTTTCTATCGAAGAGCACTTTAAAGGTCTGACCAACTTTTTCGAGGTTTTTCTTCAGTGAAATTTCTTCCTGTAAAGCCATCAGTTCAGCAGCGCGTGCTTCTTTTACCTCGGCAGGTACATCGTCTACCAGTGTATGTGCGTGGGTGTTTTCTTCGTGAGAATAGGTGAACACACCCAGACGATCGAATTCAAAATCTTTCACAAACTGTTTCAGGTCTTCGAAATCAGATTCCGTTTCACCCGGGTGACCCACAAGGATGGTAGTTCTTAATGTGATACCAGGCACTTTTTCGCGGATGGTGTTCAGCAATTCGTAAGTGCGGCGTTTGGTGATACCACGTCTCATGAGTTTGAGAACATTGTCTGATATGTGCTGAACCGGAATATCCAGGTAATTGCAGATATTGGCTTTTTTGGCCATTACTGGTAAGATATCTTCAGGAAACTGAGAAGGGTAGGCATAATGCAAGCGAATCCATTCCAGACCTTTCACTTCAGAAAGTTGTTCGAGCAGCTCTTTCAGACGTCTTTCTCCGTAGAGGTCCAGACCGTAGTAAGTGCTATCCTGAGCAATCAGCATGATTTCTTTGGTGCCGTTCTTAACCAGATTTTCGGCTTCCAGAACAATTTGTTCGATGGATTTGCTGACATGTTTACCGCGCATCAGAGGGATAGCACAGAATGAGCAGGGGCGGTTACAGCCTTCGCTGATTTTGAGGTAGGCATAATGCTGTGGTGTGGTGGTTAAACGTTCACCTATTAATTCGTGTTTATAGTCGGCGCCCAGTGTTTTCAGAAGGTTAGGCAGTTCAAGTGTGCCAAAATAGGCATCTACCTGAGGGATTTCATTTTCGAGTTCGTCTTTGTAGCGGTGCGACAAGCAGCCGGTTACATAGAGTTTATCAATTCTGCCGGCTTCTTTTTCGCCGACATATTGCAGAATGGTATCGATGCTTTCTTGTTTAGCATTGTCAATAAATCCACAGGTATTGACAACGATGATATTGGCATCGTTTTTTTCAGACTCGTGAGTAGCGGCCATGTCATTGCCTTTCAGCTGACTGAGCAATACCTCACTGTCTACCAGGTTTTTGCTACAACCCAGAGTAACGATGTTGATTTTATTAGGTTTAATTGATTTTGTCCGCATGTTTATACTTCAAATAATGAATTAACAAATTCGGCAGGTTTAAAGAGTTTGATATCGTTGATGCCTTCGCCAACGCCGATGTATCGCACCGGAATTTTAAACTGGTCGCTGACACCCAGCACCACACCACCTTTAGCGGTACCATCCAGTTTGGTAAGCGCCAGAGAGCTTACTTCTGTAGCGGCGGTAAAATGTTTAGCCTGTTCAAAGGCGTTCTGACCAGTAGAAGCGTCGAGCACCAGCATTACATCATTAGGAGCAGATTCTATCACTTTGCTCATGACACGTTTGATTTTACTCAGTTCGTTCATGAGGTTTACTTTGTTGTGTAGGCGACCGGCGGTATCGATGATCACGATATCGTAGTTCTCGTTTTTAGCTTTGGTAATGGCATCGAAAGCTACTGCCGAGGGGTCGGTATTCATGCCATGCGAGATAATATCGCAGCCGACACGCTGACTCCAGATAGTAAGTTGATCGACCGCACCAGCTCTGAAGGTATCACCGGCAGCCAGCAGCACTTTTTTACCATGTTGTTTAAATTGGTTGGCCAGTTTACCGATGGTAGTGGTTTTTCCCACACCATTAACGCCAACCACCATAAGAACATAGGGTTTAGGAGCATTGCTAAGGTTAAAGTCGATGTCCGGAGTTTTCTTATTTTCGGTTAGTAAGAGCGTGATTTCATCTCTTAGTAATAAGTGAAGTTCGTTAGAGTTAACGTATTTATCGCGTTTAACGCGTTCTTCAACACGTTCAATAATTTTGATGGTAGTATTAATACCCACATCGCTGCTTACGAGAATTTCTTCCAGTTCATCGAGGAAAGAAGCATCGATGGTAGATTTGCCGGCCAGGGCTTTAGAGAGTTTACCAAAGAAAGACTCTTTAGTTTTTTCAAGACCTTTTTCAGCATCAGCTGGTCTGTTGCTGGGTTTATCCTTTTTGAAAAAATCAAAAATTGACATGTTTAATAAATCTTATTGAACAAAAAAGCCCCCGTTTCCGGAGGCTGTTTTCCTTTTTAATTTCTTTTATTTGAAATAAGTTTTAGCATCTTCTCCGCTAATGATCTCTTCTTTGAAAGAGTATGCACCGTTTTTTGATTTAACGGCTTTGAACACTTTAACGAAGTCCTTGCCTTCTCCTTCTTTTTTCAGGGTTGCAACTACCTTTTTAGCCATGGTCTGTTATTATTTAATTTCTTTGTGGATGGTTACTTTCTTCATGAAAGGATTGTATTTTTTCAATTCAATTCTTTCAGTTGTATTTTTCTTGTTTTTGGTAGTAATGTATCTGCTCATGCCTGGAACATCACTGTTCTTCTGCTCTGTACATTCCAAAATAACTTGTATGCGATTACCTTTCTTTGCCATGTTGTTCTTGGATTAAATGGTTCCTTTTTTGAATACTCTGTTTAACGCTTCAGTAATACCAATCTTGTTGATAGTTCTGATGGCTGAAGTGGAAACTTTCAAAGTGATCCATTCACCTGTTTCTGGGATATAAAACCTCTTCTCCTGCAAATTTGCGTAGAATCTACGCTTGGTTTTGCGGTTGGAGTGAGAAACATTGTTTCCTTTCAATGCCTTTTTACCGGTTAGGTCACAAACTCTTGCCATGATTTTAAAAATTGGGAGTGCAAAGGTAGGAACTTATTTCCTAAATAACCAAATTATTTTGAATTTTTTATAAGTTAATTTGGTTTTTATCCCCCTGATTGTCCAAAGTGTTTAATTTTAAGGAATATGCAAATTTAATAAAAATAGTGTCTTTATCCAAATTATTATAACACAAATCTTGTGTATTAACGCCACTCATAGAGCAGGTAGGGTCTTTGCATCACTCTGTAATTGTCTAGTCCTTTTTGCCAGGATTGTTTGATTTCCAGCACCGACTTGCCTTCAATAATTTGTTTTTTTAATTGAGCGGTTCCGGCAAGTTTATCGAAGAAATCATTGAAGAATTGCGGCTTGTTTTTGCTCAATCTGTAGGACATCACCAGCCAGTTGAGGTTGATTTCTGCTTCCGAACGGGCTTTTTTGTAGCCATAGTCTGTCAGATCAAATCCGGTACAGGGGATGCCGAGCGACTTAGGTTTCTCTGCTACCCCTTTGATGCTGACTGGCGTGAAATTAAAGTTTCCCCAGTCGTTGGCCGGCGATCCGAAACACTGATAAGGTTTATCTGTTCCTTGACCCATGCTTATGGTGGTGCCCTCAAACAGTCCGAGTGAGGCATATAAATATATGGCACTCTGGGTCTGAAGATTCGGCGATGGTCGCACCGGAAGCACGTATTCGGTATTATGACTATAGTTCTTACAGGTAATCACTGTTAAATCGCACTTCATTTTTTTGTTGAGCCAGCCTTCACCATTGATCATGCCGGCTAGTTCGCCAACTGTGCAGCCATGTACCAGTGGTATCTGGTGCATGCCTACAAAACTTCTGTAAGCGGTGTCAAGAATCGGGCCGTCTATAAAATGTCCGTTGGGATTAGGGCGGTCGAGCACCATGAAAGGGACATTTAGTTCAGCGCAGGTTTCCATCACATAATGCATGGTACTGATATACGTGTAATAACGAACTCCTACATCCTGGATATCAAACACTACAAGCTGAATGTCTTTCAGTTCGTCGTGAGTTGGTTTTTTATGACTGCCGTAAAGAGAAATAATTCTAATTCCGGTTTTATCATCTTTGCCATTACTAACCGTAGTGCCGGCACTGACATTGCCTCTGAAACCGTGCTCGGGAGCGAAGATAACCTGAATATTGATGCCCATTTTGAGCAATGAATCTACCAGGTGAGTGTTGCCGATTTTACTGGTTTGATTAACCACCAGCGCTATTTTTTTACCTTTAAGGACGGGCAGGTACATACTGGTTTGTTCTGCGCCTGTTATAATATTAGCGGCAAAGCAAAACAGAGGCAGCACGAGCATGAGCAGGCAAACGTATTTTCTGAGAAAAGCCATTGTGCAATGATACTGATATTTTACAAATGCTGTTTTCAGAAGTTTCAACAAAAAAGCCGCGACTGTTGGGTCGCGGCTTTTTATAAGATACTATTGAATATTAATGATCGAGGTCGCCGTATTCTATTTTCTCACCTTTAATTCTAAGAATCAGTCTCAGAACCAGAACCAGGAAGGGTATATAAGCTAAAGCTTTAGGCAGGTCGAAATGCGCTAACACGATCATCGATTTGCGTTTCAATCTTTCGGTAATCAGGTACATCGAAGGGATTAACAACAAGGTTAACACAGTAGCAAAGAGGAGACCGAAAATCATTGTCCAGCTAAGCGGACCGAAGAAGGCCACGCTATCGCCACCGAAGAAGATTTGCGGATCACCGTGAGAGAACAAGGTTTCAAAATTGATGTTTAATCCGATGGCCAGTGGAATCAATCCGAGGATAGCAGCTGCAGCGGTTAAGATAACTGGAGTCATACGGGTACGACCAGCTTCTACAGTAGCTTCGTAAAGTGACATACCGCCTTCTCTGGAGAGTTCGGCAAATTCTACCAGCAGGATACCATTTCTTACAACGATACCTCCCAGGGCCACGATACCAATACCTGTCATTACAATACTCATATCCATTTTAAAGATCGCAACACCCAGCAATACACCGATGATACTGAAAACAATTTCAGACAGGATGATGATAGGTTTACCGATAGAGTTAAACAAACCAACCAGAACCAGCAACATTAAACCTACAGCTGTTAGCATAGCATTTCCAAGGAAAGCCATAGTTTCTTCCTGTTCTGCTTTATCACCTGAGAATTTGATTTGAACATCGCCCGTAGGGGTAAAGTTTTCCATTTTTTCTTGCACGTTGGCCACCACTTCGTTAGGGTTAAAGCCTTCTTTCACGTCAGATGACAGGGTAATAACGCGTTTGTTGTTTTTGCGTTTGATGCCCGCATAGGTATAGTCGTAACGGATATCGCAGACAGAAGAGATAGGTACGCTTCTTACGGCACCGCCCATGTTCATATCGCGGTAGGTTATTTTAAGGTTTCGGATGGTTTCAATATCCATACGCTGGTCGGCAGCATAGCGCAGTTGAATTGGGTATTCATCATCAACATCTCTGAACTTAGAAGCTTCTACGCCATATACAGCGCCTCTTATTTCCATTGCTAACTGAGCGGTAGAGATTCCTTCTCTGAGGGCTCTTTCGCGATCGATATCAAAAACAATTTCTGGTTTATTGCTAACGAAGTCAGATTTAAGATTGGCAATACCATCGATTTTTGAGTCGGTGATATATTTTTTCAGTTTATTAGAGTTAGCGAGGAGTTGATCAAAGTCTTCACCAATAATTTCGATACTAACAGGTTTCGGCGTTGGTGGTCCGCTTTGTTCTTTATTGACAACAATTTCAGCGGCTGGTATATCCCAGTTAATGGCCTGAAGTTTTCTCAGATATTCGTTGGTGTTTTCGCCATTTCTTTTTGAGAATTCAACGAATGCAATGGCAATTTTACCTTTGTTAGGGTAGGCATTCTGGTCGCCATCCTGAGGGTCGGTAACACCGATAGTAACGTTACTGATCAGAGATTCTACAATTGGATTGTCTTTGCCCAGAACTGTGTATACTTTAGCTTCAACTTTACGCATTACTTTATCAGTTACGGCAGGGTCGGTACCTTCAGGTAATTTAACATACACATAAAGGTTATTAGGTTCGCCACCTGGGAAGAACACCACTTGTGGACCGCGGGCAATGAAGAAGAAAATCGAGAACACAAACATTAACAGCACGTAGAACAGCGGGCGCCAAGGTTTGCGCAAGCACCATTCTAATATAACAGAGTACCATCTGATGAAGGCAGGCCATGCTTTTTCCTGCCAGTAGTCGATTACTTTATACAACCACAAACGGTTTAATAACATAAAGGCAGCCAGGAACACCACAAAGTTGCCGATACCAAAGTTGCCAGAGATATAAGAAATGATAGCGATAAAGGCATATAGGGCCAGACGCAGAGCGGTTTTACGGGTAATTTTACCATGTGCTTTGTTTTCTTCTTCTTTGGTTTTCATAAAATCTACCGCGAATACCGGGTTGATGATATAAGCCACAAAGAGAGATGCTAATAAAGAGATGATAAGAGTAACCGGCAGGAAGTACATAAACTTACCAATGATGCCACCCCAGAAGGCCAGAGGGATGAATGGTGCTAGTGTAGTGATGGTACCAGAAAGTACAGGCATAAACACTTCACCAACCGCCATTTTAGCAGCCGTTTTAATATCTCGTTTACCATCGCCAAACAATCTATGGGTGTTTTCGATTACGACAATGGCATCATCCACCACAATACCCAGAGCGAGGATAAAGGAGAAAAGTACGATCATGTTGAATGAGAAGTCGATGCCCGGCATCACCAGGAAGGCGATAAACATCGATAGAGGTACAGATAGAGCTACAAAGAGCGCATTGGTAACACCCATGAAGAACATCAGTACAATGGTTACCAGAATGAATCCGATAATGATGGTATTGATCAGATCATGCAACATGGTTTTAGTTTTCTGGCTCTGATCACCGCTTACAGAGATTTCGAGACCATCCGGAAATTCATCTGATTTCATTTCCTTAATGATGTCTTTGATTTTATCAGAAGCATCAATCAGGTTTTCGCCAGAGCGCTTAATGATATTGAGGGTAATAACATTTTTACCTTTAGAACTTGAGTAACTTTCTTTTTCTTTAAAGCCATCAACAACTGTAGCAAAGTCTTTGATAAATAATTTGGCACCTGTCTGAGAGGTTACAACGATATTTTCTATTTCTTTCGGATTCTGGAATTCACTTTTAATACTCAGTGTTGGTTTCATGCCATTGATAGGCACATTACCACCTGTGATGGTTAGGTTTTCGTTGCCAATTGCGCGCTGAATATCGCCGATAGTAAGATTAGCTGCCTGAAGTTTGTAGGCATCGATGTTTACCTGGATTTCTCTTTCTAGAGCCCCAACCATTTTAACTTCATTGATTTCGGATAATCCTTCAATACGATCGCTCAGGTCGTCGGCGTATTTCTTAAGCTGGTTAAGGTTATACTGACCAGCCACATTGATGCACATGATAGGAATTTCAGAGAAAGCAATTTCTTTGATCATCGGTTCGCGGGTAAGGGTTGCAGGCATATCACCGCGAGCTTCATCAACTGCGTCTTTTACTTTTTGTTTAGCTACAGCTACTTCAACATCGGTATGAAATTCAACAACAATAACAGAGATATCCTGCATTGATGTAGAGTTGAATTTCTTAACCCCTGAAATAGCTTTCAGGCGTTTCTCGATGGGTTTAGTGATCGTATTTTCTATATTGGTAGGAGAGTTACCACCGTTTACAGTACTGATATAAATGGTTGGTACAGTAATATCAGGGAAATTCTCTTTAGGTAGCGATTTATACGCCATGATACCGGCGAAGGAAATGATAATAGTAATCAGGTAAATTGTGATTTTATTATCGATTGCCCAGCTGGAGGGTTTAAATTCTTTAAATTTGTCTAACATACATTTGTTTGTTAATGAAGGGGAGGGGTCAACTATTCGTTGTCGGTGGATTTAACTTTAATTTTATCGCCAGCGTTAATCAGGTCGTAGCCTTCGGTAATTACTTTATCACCTTCGCTCAATCCACTTTTTAACTCAGCAATACCGTTGTATTCTTTCGCAATGGTGATAATTTTCTTCACTGCTACATTGTTTTCTTCAACCAGAACAAAAGATTCGTCATTGTTTTTCTGAATATATTTCACTGGTACGGTTATTACAGGTTTGGCAGACTGGTAGTCGTTAATTTTTAATTTCGCCACCATATTAGGATGGAATTTAGCATTAGCAGGCAACAGCACTTCCACGGTAAATGTTCTGGTCATTGGGTTAATGGCTCTTGCGGCATAATTAATTTTTGCGGTAATAGAATCGTTGATATCAGGGAAATAGATCTGAACGGTATTGCCATTTTTAACTCTTGAAGAATAGGTTTCAGCCAGGTCGGCTTTTACTTTCAGGTTGTTAAAGTTAACAACATTGATAGCGCCCATACCCGGAGCAACCATTTGTGCAATTTTAATATTTACTGCATCAACAGTACCACTGATAGGAGAGATGATTTTACTCATTCGAACTTGTTCGTTCATAGCGCTCATTTTTTTCTCTAAGCTTTCTTTAGTGGTTTTAGCTTGCAGGAATTGCATTTCGGTACCAATGTTTTGTTTCCAGAGATTTTGTTGTTTGGTGAAAGCTTGTTTCGCCAGTGCGAGGTTGGTTTCGAGGTCAGAGATTTGTTGCAATAAAGCATTGATGTCTGTTTCTGCGAGCACCTGACCTTTACTTACCTGATCGCCAGGTTTTACATTAATTCTGGTAATTACACCAGGCATTTGAGTAGACAGCGACACGTTTTCGTCGGCATCAACACGGCCCTGAATATCGATGTAGGTTTTGAATAGTTCAGACTTCACCGGCATGATTGCGATTTCGAGGTCTTCGTCAATTTTTTTAGAAGTATCAAGTTTAGCGATTTCAGCTTCCAGGGTTTTGATTTTACCCTGAACGGATTTTTCTTCCTGTTTTAGTTTTTCAAGCTCTTTTTTCTTTTGGTCGAGCGTACTGTTATCACCGCAAGCGATTAAAAATAGTGCGGCGAATGCGATATTGAATATGGTTTTCATTCTATTTAAAAATAAGGGGTGTTGTATTATAATTTAATGGTTTGTCCTGTTGCTACTAAGAAGTCGAGTTTAGCAACCAAAAGGTCGTAAACTGCGCTCAGGTAGTTGGTTTGAGTAGTTTTTAAGTCCTGGTTAGCCGTAATTAATTCGAGGTTGCTGCCTATACCTTCATTGTATTTAATCGTCGTTACATTTAAGATACGGTTGGCCAGGTTAAGGTTTTCCTTTTGTTGTTCTACCAGCTCCAGGGCGCGCATGTATTTAAGTTTGTTTTGCATCACTTCCAGAGATATCAGGTTTTCAACTTTGTTGATGGTGTATTCAGTTTTGATTTGCTCAATTTTCGCTTTCTGAATTTTAGCATCGTTGCCAAAACCAGAGAAGATAGGCACATTCATTTGTAAAGCGATGAAAGAGTTAGAGTACCAGTTTTCTTTAGCGTAATTGATTTTCTCGCCAAAGTTACTTTGCTGATACGTTAAAGCCCCAGCCAAATTAGGATATTTGCCAAACTGATAGCGTTTAACATTGAGTTTATTCAATACCAGTTGTTGCTGTAAAACCTGATAATCGGTACGTGCTGCCAGATTCACATTGGCAGTTGTGTCAAGACCATTGAAGCGGTTGTTTAATTCGGTGATATTATCAGTTAATTTAATTGGCGTTGCCATATCTAAACCGATTTTCACTTTCAGAGCACCTAATAAAATCTGGTACTGGTCGTTCAGTTTCTGACGGGTAATTTCAAGATTGTTCAGCTGAAGTTGTAATCTGTCTACATCTAAGGCTTCAGAAAATCCTTCTTTGTTAAGGGCTTTTACCTGTTCAAATGTTTTAAACAAGGTGTTGTAGCTCGAGTTGATTAAAGAGATATTTTCTTTGGTGATCAGACACAGGAAGTAAGTTTTGGTAACATCAATCTTGATATCTGTTTCGGTTTTACTGGCAATTTTCTTAGACATATCAGTAAATTGCTTAGCCGATTTCAATCCCAGAAAGTAGGTACCATCCAGCATGAGCCATGTAAGGTTGAGAGACGCCTGAGTGGTGTAGGTATTACCGACTCTGATCGGTGTGCCGACGCCGTTAATAGGGAATACAAATACCTGTTTTTCGAGGGCGTCCTGAAAAGCAACCGCACCTTTTACCTGAGGGATACCAATGGAGGTAACTTCTTTAACGGTTTGTCTGGCGATGGCAATGTCTGCATAGGCATTTTTGACATCAGCGTTGTTGGCCATTGCAAAATCAATTGCCTGAACAATGTTGAAGCTCATGGTATCAGACGTTTTAGTTTGTGCATTGGCGCTGTTCAGGGTAATAATACCGATAGCGGCCAGAATAAACAGTCTGCCATTTGCATACATTGTCTTTTTTCTGTCGTTTGAAATAGTATGGGAATGCATGTTAATTGATGGTTCTATTGTAATTGAAAAGTGGGGTTTGGTTTAAAATCTTTAAGGAACTGAAGGCCTTTTGATGTACATATGGCATTCATGTGGTAGTCGATTAAGTAGTTGTATTTTTCTCCGAAGCTCAAATCAGATAAGGCTTTCAGGCTGGTATCCAGGCACGATTCAACCAATACCATGTAAAAACCTGTTGTTACAGTTAAGTTGATATCACTGCGGTAAATGCCTTGTTTAATGCCTAGTTCGATGTTGTCATTGAGTTCTTTCACGATAGTATTTTCGCGGTGCACGGTAAACATCTCATAGGTTTCGGCATGGTATTTTTTAAGGTCGAAGAGCAAGCTTGGGTTCATCTCCTTGTGCATGCTGATCATCATATCAGCTATTTTAAGGATTTGTAAAATGGCATTTTCTTCAGATTGAATAACTTTCTGACAGAGCACATCCATGGTTTGTACATGCAGGATAATAGTTTTTCTGACAAGATCATCTTTATCACTGACATACTGGTAAATGGTCTTTTTGGAAATGCCCAGATCCTTTGCCACATCATCCATAGTGATGCTTTTAATGCCGTATCGCATAAAAAGTTTTTCGCTGGCTGCGCAAATTTTGTCTAACATGTTCTAAAATCGGCCGCGAAATAACATTAAAAACTTTGGAAACAAAAATAATTTACAAAGTTTCCGACGAAGTCCGACGAAAATTTAATTTAATCGGTTAAACGGTTTAAATGTTTAAGAATAAGAGATGTTAAAATAAACAATTAATAATGTTTTAAGGGTTTTTCAAGAAAGTAAAATTTAGTTGGCTTGATAGGGGCAACGCTTTTGTCTTTAAATTGTGAATATGTACTTGAAAAGCCCAAGGGGATAATTCTTATAATTGCAAGGAAGAAATGCTATGACACCTTCATTAACCAAAGCCATACAGGTAAAAGTAAAATCCTCTTTCAGCGAGTTGCAAAGCAATATCGATTTAAACGAGTTTTTCTTTACCTATCATATACAGATAGAGAATAACAGCGGACATACTGTTCAGTTGTTATCCCGTCGCTGGCTAATAAAAGACAGTAATGGTCAGAACCGTATGGTAGAAGGCGAAGGTGTGGTTGGAGAGCAGCCAATTATCGGTCCGGGGCAGGTGTATGAATATTATTCAGGCTGTCTGTTAAAAACGGGATTCGGAAAAATGAAAGGCATGTATGTGTTTCAAACCCTTCCGGAATTTGAACCTTTCGAGGTTGAGATTCCTGCATTTAATCTGGTATTGCCCTGGGTGCTCAACTAAGTTTCTATTATCTTTGCTCTATGAATTTTAAGTTCCTTTTGTGCCTGATCATTTTGGTATTAGCTTGTAACAATGCTGAAAAAACAAGAGATAGTCAGCAGAATCCCGAAGAGGTAGTTGCCACGAAACCAAAAGTAAATGCCAGTTTTAACGAAGACAGTGCCTATAACTATATCAAAGCACAGGTAGATTTCGGTCCGCGTAAGCCAGGCAGCAAAGGCTATAACCAGTGTTATAAATATCTTGTAAGTTATTTTAAACCACTGGCAGATACTTTGTATTTGCAGTCTTCAACAGCGCTCACTTACGACAAAACCACCATTCCGGTTCAAAATATTATAGCTTCTTTTAATTCCAAAGCCGAGCGCCGCATTTTGTTATGCGCCCACTGGGATACCCGACCATTTGCTGATCAGGACGATGTAGATAAAGACAAACCAATCTTAGGCGCCAATGATGGTGCAAGTGGAGTGGGCGTTTTAATGGAGATAGCGGCTCAGTTAAAAAAGCAGCCATTAGAGATTGGAGTCGATATCATTTTATTTGATGCTGAAGACTGGGGCGATAATTCTGGTCAGGTTGAAAATAGTTTCTGTTTAGGTTCACAATATTGGGGAAACAATACACATGTTCCGCATTACAAAGCAGATTTCGGTATTTTGCTGGACATGGTAGGGGCACCCAATGCCTTATTTGGTTACGAAGGTTACAGTCTGGCTCAGGCTTCTACCTATGTGTCGCTGGTATGGAACACCGCAGCAGAGGCAGGCTATGGTAATTATTTCAAGAGCTTCGACCGCGGTTATGTTACCGACGATCATGTGTATGTCATGAAAGCCACTAAAATCCCGATGTTAGACATTATCGATACCGATCCAAGTACCAGTAGTCATTTTGGTAAATACTGGCATACCCACGATGATAATATGACGGCCATAGATAAGAAAACACTCAAGGCCGTTGGACACACCCTGATGAACGTTATTTCTAATTATTAATCCGGATAAGCCAGCAGGCCACCGGTATGTATGCATAACACTTTTTGCTCAGCAGTTATTTCTCCTTTTTTGATTAAATCATCTACAGCCATTAGCATTTTACCTGTGTAAACGGTATCGGTTCTAATGCCTGTTTCTGTATAAAAATTTTGGATAAAGGTAATGAGTTCAGTATCTGATTTCGCGTATTTCCCGCGGTGGTATTCGTGAAAA
>JBJTNS010000006.1:0-2864 GCA_046074245.1 Chitinophagaceae bacterium
ATAACTGCTGTCGTATAATTTTAATTTAGAATCAATAGCAGATGCAATGCAGTATTCTACCAAACTTTTTTCGGAAGGTGTTAATGATGTAATCAATGGGTATTTGATATAACCATAGGCAAAATGCAGTCTGATGCTGACGTCTGTATAGTAATTGATGCCTTCAAAGCCCGCACTCAGTGCTTCCAGTTTCATGCTGGCGCCCGTTTGCGACATCACAAAACTTATGGCGTGGAATTTATTGGTGTCTTTAGCAATGTCACTGTATGGGATTAAGTAAGTTGAATCATAGCCAATGGTCGGGTCGCTGGGGTCGGTGTTTATAAAGACAACCACTTCTTCTCTTCCTCTGCTGTTTTTGGTATATTGGTCGTAAGTAGATTTGAAAGAGTCGTTTTTGTATAGAAGCGTTGTTGGTTTTTTGCCTTCGTTATACAATTTGATGTTGATGTCTCCCAGCAGTTCTAAACTTTTTGATGGGATATTTTCATAGCGAATATCGCCTTTGTTCTGATAGAGTTTGAGATAGAGTTTTTGCTCGGCGTTTAATAAAGTCATAAACCTGGCATCGAGTTCAATGGCCTGAACATCCAGCTTTGGCTTCACCCAAAAGCTTGTCGGTCCCTGCACAAACTGCACAAACTCTGCATACATCGGATAGATGATGACACTGTCGAAACCAATTGTTGGGTCGTCTGCATCAGTGGATACAAACACCGTGTATTCGGTAGAGAGCATTTCCAAAGCACCTTCCTTACTAAAATTTAAGGCCTTTGTTTTATTGGAAGTCAGTGCAGGGTATACCAGCTGACAGATGCTGTTGTGTTGTTTCATGGCCCAGTGCCCCATCTGATAAACGTCCAGATTGCCTGTGATTTTTGAAGCTGAAACTGTTACAGTGTTTAGAAGTAAAACGCTGACTAACAAGAGAGGAAGTTTTAATTTCATAATAGATAATACAGACAAAAGTACAACTTTTTGATTTTATAGCACTAAATCACAAATTTTATTTACCTTCGCCTTGGAATTATGAAGTACCAAAGCATTGATAATCGCCTCTTTATAGAAAACAGAGCTAAGTTTGTTGCACAAATGAAGCCTAATAGTATCGCTATTTTCCGTTCTAACTACGAGTTTGTGCGCAATGGCGATGCCACCATGGATTTTAAACAGCACTCAGATTTGTTCTGGCTTACAGGCATCGATCAGGAGGATTCAATTTTGGTTTTATTTCCGGATTCTCCAGAGGAAGCCTATCGCGAATGTTTGTTTTTAAAGCAGACCAATTCTGTCATTGCCGTTTGGGATGGTCATAAATACACCAAAGAGGAAGCGACTGCCACATCAGGCATCAAATCGGTTTTCTGGAACGATACATTTCAGTCGGCGATTCGCTCTAAAATTAATTATGCCGAGAATATTTATCTGACTCTAAACGAGAACGACAGATACAGTTATAAAGCGCCATACAGTGATCTGGATTTTGCCAGAGAAATTCAGCGCGATTTTCCTTTGCACACCTATTACAGAGCTGCTCCAATTTTACAGAGATTGAGAAGTGTTAAATCAGACATCGAATTGTCGCTGACAAAGCATGCCATCTCTATTTCAAAGAAAGGATTTGAAAGGATTTTGAAATTCGTAAAACCTGGTGTGATGGAGTATGAAGTGGAAGCAGAACTGATTCACGAATACATCAGAAACGCTGGTACCGGTCACTCTTTCCATCCGATTGTTGCCAGTGGCGCAAGCGCTTGTGTGCTGCATTATATTGATAACAACAAACCATGTAAAGATGGTGATTTGCTGCTGGTAGACTGTGGTGTTGATTATGCCAATTATGCCAGTGATATGACCAGAGTATTGCCTGTTAATGGCAGATTTACTGATCGTCAGAAGCAGGTTTACAATGCAGTTTTAAGAGTGATGCGCGAAGCTACTAAATTGCTGGTGCCTGGTACCATGTTAATGGACTACCACAAAGTTGTTGGTAAAGAACTCATGGAAAAAGAGCTGGTAGATTTAGGTTTGTTAAGCATGGATGATATTAAAAACGAAGATCCAGCATGGCCAGCTTACAAAAAGTACTTTATGCATGGCACCAGTCATTTTCTGGGCATCGATGTACATGATGTAGGGATGCGTTATGAGCCAATGCAGGCAGGTAATTTGTTTACCTGCGAGCCTGGTATTTATATCCAGGAAGAAGGTATTGGCATTCGTTTAGAAAATAATATTTTAATAACTAATAATGGTCCGATCGACTTTATGGATGAAATCAATATGCCACTCGAAATTGATGAAATTGAGTCGTTGATGGCAAAATAAAAACAATCAAAATTATGGCACGCCCACAAAACCCGAATTTAAATTTTCACAACCTGATTATCCTGGTCTCTAAGTTACGAAGAAAGCTGGATGCTCAAATCGAAGCAGAGGTTCACTACCGAGGTTATAGCAATTTCAAGTCGTCTTACTTGCCTGTGTTTCTGCTTTTATTCAAAGAAGGCAGCACCACTGTAAAAATTGCAGAAGCCTGTGGTGTTTCTAAGCAAGCAAGCAGCAAATTGTTAATGGAAATGGCAGAACAGGGTTTGATCAAAACTCAGGTCAATAAAGAAGACAGACGGTCCTCAATTGTCTTGCTTTCTGCTAAAGGAAACAGGATGGCAACAGAAGTAAGAAAGTGTTTGTTGCGTTTAACAGACAACTATAAGTCGCTGATGGGCAAGACCAAATACGATAATATGGTTGAATTGTTAGACGTTTTGTGGATACTACACGAGTAATTTGTGGAAACATATTTCATTGATTAATAACCATTAGTTAAAAATAATTATACATTCGCTGTATAATTATGACAA
>JBJTNS010000007.1:0-3581 GCA_046074245.1 Chitinophagaceae bacterium
AATTACTTCTGAGAGACTGTGATTCCATGTAATCATTTCCGCATGAATGTCTGCTGTCTGGTCGGCGTATGTGCCAGCTTCTGTTTCTATAATCGGAGTTGAATTAAAGTAAGAGTACTGAACATCATTAAAGTCGTTGTCATACATCCATAGAACCGGATGAAACTCTGCAAAAATCAGTTTGCCACCTGGCTTTAAAAAATGACTAATGACACTCGCCCATTTTTGAATATCTGGTAACCATCCTATGGTGCCATAACTGGTGTAAACAATGTCATAAGTGTCGTTATGAATGTCTGGCAAACTGTAGATATCTGAACAGATAAATTGTGTGTTTGTCTGACATGATTCTGCCAGTTTATGCGCTTCTTCAATGGCTCTGTCAGACAAATCCACACCTGTAGCATTGGCGCCTAAACGACTGAGAGAAATGGTATCCTGTCCAAAATGACATTGAAGATGCAGAACTTTCAAACCCTTGATATCACCTAGTAATCGTCTGTCTGTTGGAGGCAGACTGTTTTTACCTGATATAAAGGCAGGATTGTTATAAAATTCGGAGTTTATATGAACTTCAGTGCGTTTGTTCCAGGCCTTGAGATTGACCATTAAATAGTTGTTTTCACTCATTTTGCAAGAGATTAAGTTTTCAAAGAAAACCAATTTCTGTCAATATAAAACAGCACTTTGTCATATTTAGATGAAAATGAGAACTTACTCCAAAAAATAATCATACTTTTTGTCATATATTTGTCTATTGGTACAGCTATTGAAACGAATAGTTGAATTTGAGTATGAATTATAACAAGTTAGTATTTGGAGGTCATTTGGATTCTGATGAAACAGAAAGTGGAAGTGACTTGTTTCCGTTGTTTTCGCAACAGGAGGAAAAAGAGAGTAATAAATTAACAGTGCCAGAGAGTCTGCCAATTTTGCCGATTCGCAATACCGTATTGTTTCCTGGTGTCGTGTTTCCAATAACAGTTGGCAGGGATAAATCTATAAAACTAATTAAAGACGCTAATAAAGGTGATAAAATCATTGGCGTTTTTGCGCAAAAAGATCCTGAAACTGAAGAACCTGGTATGTCAGATCTGAATACCATCGGCACCATGGCACAAATCATTAAAATCCTTAGGATGCCGGATGGTAACACAACTGCCATTATTCAGGGAAAGAGAAAAATTCAACTTGGAGAGCAAATAGCATCAGAGCCATATCTGACTGCTTATGTGACTGCAATTGAAATTGAAGATGAACTTCAGGATAAAGAACTAAATGCACTTATCAGTAGCATTAAAGATACGGCTACCGAAAATATCGAATTGTCGCCGAACATTCCTTCAGAAGCTAATTTTGCTTTGAGAAATATCGATAGTGATAATTTCCTGGTTAGTTTTATCGCTTCAAATTTGAATATCTCACTTGCCGAAAAGCAGAATATTTTAAATTCAAATACCCTTAAAGAAAGAGCTTCTCTGGTGTTTGAACACCTGGTTCGCGAAAATCAGATTCTTAAATTAAAGGATCAGATTCAAAGTAAGGTTAAAGTTGATATCGATAAACAACAGAAAGAATATTTTCTTCAACAGCAAATCAGAGCAATACAAGAAGAACTTGGTCACGATAGTCCGGATAAAGAAATCCAGAGTCTGCGCGAACGCGGAGCCAAGAAAAAATGGTCTAAAGAAATCAACGAAGCTTTTAATAAAGAACTCGATAAACTTCTGCGCATCAATCCTGCCAGTCCGGATTATTCTGTGAGTTTAAATTATGCCCAGACTTTACTGGACTTGCCGTGGAATGAGTTCACAAAGGACAATCTTGATATTAAGAAAGCTCAAAAGGTTCTGGATGCTGATCATTTCGGACTTGAAAAAGTGAAACAAAGAATCCTGGAATATCTGGCTGTGATAAAACTGAAAGGGGACTTAAAAAGTCCGATTATTTGTTTATACGGACCTCCGGGAGTTGGTAAAACGTCATTAGGTAAAAGTATTGCCAAAGCAATCGGACGCAAATATGTGAGAGTGTCTCTGGGTGGTTTACACGATGAGTCCGAAATTCGCGGTCACCGTAAAACCTACATAGGTGCGATGCCGGGAAGAATTATTCAAAATCTTAAAAAAGTTAAATCAGGTAATCCTGTTTTTGTACTCGATGAAATTGATAAGGTAGGGAATGATTTCAGAGGCGACCCTTCATCGGCCTTACTTGAGGTGCTGGATCCTGAACAAAATACTACCTTCCATGATAATTATCTGGAACTGGACTACGACTTAAGTAAAGTGATGTTCATTGCTACCGCCAATTCTTTAGATACCATTCAGCCTGCTTTGCTGGATAGAATGGAAATCATTGAAATCAGTGGTTATACTGTTGAAGAGAAAATCCAGATTGCGCAAAAATATCTGATTCCAAAACAGAGAGCCATGCACGGACTGAAATCAACTCAGTTTAAACTGGCTGACTCAGTTATCGAAACTGTCGTTGAAGAATATACCAGGGAAAGCGGTGTCAGAAACCTGGAAAAGAAAATAGCCTCACTTGTAAGGCATAATGCTATGTTAATTGCAAGCAAAGAAAGTTTTAATCCTAATCTTAGTCACGATGATATCCAGACCATTCTCGGAGTCGATAAATTAGAAAAGGAAATCTATCAGGATAATGATACTGCGGGTGTGGTAACGGGATTAGCATGGAGTCCGGTTGGGGGAAGCATCCTCTTTGTTGAGAGTACTTTAACCAGAGGTAAGGGAGGTATGACATTAACAGGTAAACTTGGAGATGTGATGAAAGAAAGTGCAACTACGGCAATGACCTTCCTGAAAGCAAATGCAGAATACCTGAACATCGATTACAAAGTCTTTAACAACTGGGATACCCATGTGCATTTCCCGGCAGGTGCCATTCCTAAAGATGGTCCGAGTGCCGGTATTACTATATTAACCTCGTTGGCGTCTCTGTTTACTCAGAGAAAAATTAAGCCTTACCTTGCTATGACTGGAGAAATTACTCTGAGAGGAAGAGTTTTGCCTGTAGGTGGAATAAAGGAGAAGATACTTGCAGCTAAACGAGCTGGCATCAAAGAAATTATCATGTGTCATGAAAACCAGAAGGATGTTGAGGATATTCCACAGCAATACCTTAAAGGTGTGAAATTCCACTATGTTAAGAACATGCTGGAAGTACTGGATCTCTCGCTGATGGAGGAACTGGTGAAAAATCCTTTAGATTTGCATATAGACATTAAACAAGACAATAAATGAAATACCTATTATCAACTTTACTGATTGCCGGATCTTTGCTCACCCTTACTGAAGGCTGTAAAGCTAAAAAAGAAGCAAAACCAACGCCTGGTTTAACTGAAACACCTGCAGAAACTGCTTCCAGATGCAGCGAAGCAATTACATATACAGCTCAGGTTAAAGCAATTATCGATAATAATTGCGCTCTGTCTTGTCACAGTGCCAGAAGTCATGCCGGTGGTATAGACCTTAGTACCTACGAAAATGTTAAAGCAGAAGCTCAGAAACCGCGTTTTATGGGGTCTTTAAATCAGACAGGCGTATATGCACCAA
>JBJTNS010000008.1:0-5181 GCA_046074245.1 Chitinophagaceae bacterium
TTTCATTTTACTGGCTTCGATAGCGTCTCTGGCTTCATTTTTTTTACGAAGTTCCATTTCATACAATTGCGATTTTAGCATTTGCATAGCCAGGTCGCGGTTCTCACCTTGAGAGCGAGCTTTCTGGCAGACCACTACGATACCGGTAGGTTTGTGAGTCAGTTGTACTTTAGTTTCCACCTTATTGACGTTTTGACCACCAGCGCCACCACTTCGGCTGGTATGCAGTTCGATATCGGCAGGATTAATCTCAATAACGATATCTTCATCCACCATAGGGTAAGCATATACAGAGGCAAACGAAGTATGTCTGCGAGCATTGCTATCAAATGGAGAAATACGAACCATACGATGAACGCCGCTTTCACCTTTCAGATAACCGTATGGGAAATTACCCTCGTATTCGAGAGTGATAGATTTTATACCAGCCACATCACCATCCTGACGGTCCATTTCAGTTACTTTATACCCATTTTTCTCACCCCACATGATGTACATACGAGAAAGCATTTCTGCCCAGTCGCAGCTTTCCGTACCACCTGCACCACTATTAATGGTTAATATAGCACCCAGGCGATCTTCCTCGCTTCTGAGCATATTTTTCATTTCCAGGTCTTCAACAAGAAGAATGGCATTTTGGTAGGCAGATTCCAGTTCTTCATCTTTAGCTTCGCCGATATCATTGAATTCTTTCAGAACTTCGAGATCATCGACAGCAATCTGACAGGCTTTGTAGGCATCAGTCCAGAACTTTTTTTCTTTTATTTTTTTTAGATGTTTTTCGGCTTTAGCAGGATTGTCCCAGAAATTGGGTGCCAGAGTTTGCGATTCTTCATCAGCAATCAGAGCCAGTTTGCGAGTGACGTCAAAGATACCTCCCCAAAGCCTCTACACGGCCTTTTAAATCTTTTAGTTGTTCACTATTCATGGCGCGAAGATACAAAAAGCCATTGAATTAAATAGTGAATATAAGTGTTTATTGCAGATCGTATTTATCCAGCAATTTTATCAGAACATTAAAGTCTTTCGGATAAGGCGCACTGATAGCAACGGGGCCTTTATCTGGACTAATGAAGCTGATACTAAAAGCATGCAGAGCGACACGCGACATCATTGGTTTATTGGTTTCGTCGGCACCATATTTAACTTTTCTTTTAATCAGACTAAGTTCAGGCACTTTACCACCATAAAGTTCATCGCAAACAAGCGGTAAATTTTGAGAAGCAGCATGAACACGAATCTGGTGCAGACGACCCGTTTGAGGTTCGCAGGCGAGAAGAGAAAAGTGTTTATATTGTTTGATGGTATTGAAGATAGTAAGAGAAGGTTTTCCAGATTTTTTAGAGATTTGCACTCTTCTTTTAGAATCGGTAAATAGAGGCAAATCGACCACCAGATTCTCCAGAGCAACTGAGGCACTAACGACAGCATGGTAGATTTTTTTAACTGTGCGTTTTTCAAACTGGATTGCCAGGTCTCTGTAGGCATCTGCGTTTTTAGCCACCAGCATTACACCAGAAGTTTCGCGATCGAGTCGATGACATAGTGCATACTCTTGGTTAACATCTTTAACCAGTTGAATGATGCTTTGCACGTTGCTATCGAACCTTTCGTGAAGCGACGCAATGAAAGGAGGTTTATTAATTGCGACAATATCATTATCTTCATAAATAATCAGATCATCGAAATTCAATCCAGCCATATTATTTATTATTGATCGCGTTAAGTTTAATTTGGGTAAGAACTTTTTTGGTCTGGAGCGGGAAATCGCCCTGCATCATCCAATCGTAGTAGCCATAGTCGCTTTTAAACACATCTTCTACCCTTTTACCTTTGTGTTTACCAAAATTAAAGACGACTTCCTGTTTATCGTTATAGACCAACCGACCGGCAAGATCAGCCAGATTATTCTGACCACTAAACTTGTGAAGATAGTCGATATTGGGTTCCAGGTTAGAGTATCTATCCAGTTGCGACTGAATAATTTCCCAGGTTGCTTCAGTATCAGCTTTAGCAGAGTGGGCATTATCGAGGTCTTTACTACAATAGAATTTAAAGGCAGCGCTTAGGTTACGAGGCTCCATGAGGTGGAATATTTTCTGGGCATCAATAAACTTTCGTTTAGACACTTCGAAATCGATTCCAGCTCTGTAGAACTCTTCAACCAACATTGGAAAATCGAATTTATTGCTATTGAAACCCGCGAAATCGCAGTTAATAAGAAACTGATTTAATTCTACTGCTTTATCTTTAAAGACAGGTTCGTTGGCTACATCGGCATCGGATATACCATGAATAGCGGTAATTTCAGGTGGAATAGGCATTTCGGGATTATACCTTTGATACAGGTCAGTGCGTGAACCATCGGGTTGCACTTTGATCATATATAATTCGACGATACGATCTTTGGAGGTATTGATACCGGTAGTTTCGAGGTCGAAGATGACCAGAGGTTTATCGAGTACTAGTTTCATTAGGTTAAAGGAGATCAGGGCGTCTGAGCTGAGTTCTTAGTTCGGCTTGTTCGTGGCGCCAGTTTTCAATATTTTTAGTATGACCAGAGAGCAGGACATCGGGTACATTCAGACCGCGAAATTCTTTTGGTCGGGTATAGACAGGAGGTGCGAGTAATCCATCCTGAAAGCTATCACTGAGGGCGGATTCTTCGTTACCGAGCACACCAGGGATAAGACGAACGATACTATCAGTGATGATGGCAGCAGCCAGTTCACCACCAGTTAGCACGAAGTCGCCGATAGAAATTTCTTTAGTAACATAGAGTTCTCTGATACGTTCGTCGATTCCTTTATAGTGACCACAAAGAATGATAAGATTTCCTTTGAGAGACATCTGGTTAGCTTGTTGTTGATTCCACACTTCACCATCAGGGGTTGTATAGATAATTTCGTCGTAGTTACGTTGACTTTTCAGTTGATCGATTGCATTAGCGATAGGTTCGCACATGAGCACCATACCTGCACCACCGCCGAACTGATAGTCGTCGACCTGACCATATTTATTGAGCGCATAGTCGCGTAGGTTAGTCAGGTGAATTTCAGCAAAGCCTTTATCGACTGCACGTTTAACCATAGAGTGGTTAAGCGGACCATCTAGCAGGGCTGGTTGAACGGTGATGATATCTATTCTCATAATTTACAGGTCGAGCAAGCCATCGGGAAATTCTGCGATGATAATTTTTTCATCATCGTTGATTGACAATATAATATCTTCATGAAAAGGAACTAGAGCATCTTTATAATCAACTCTAAATTCTATAAGGGTATTATTAGGGAGGTAAACCATAGACGTAACGGGATATGAGATACCGGTGACATTATCACGGATTTCATAACCAGTAAAGTCAGGTTCATCAGAATCAGCGATAGATTCTGAAAGCGAGAGAATGGTCAGCCCAATGAGATCAGAGACAGCATCAACTGAATTAAAACCTTTGAGTTTAATAATTGAGCCATTAGTATTAAAGTGTTCGATTAGAAAAGGTACAAATTTGTCGTTGACAGAGAGGTAAAGGAAATCTTTGGGGATAAAATCCTCATCCAGTTCGATTTTAAGTTGACCGTTAAAACCGTGGGTTTTTAAAACAAAACCCACCTTTTGGGTGGGTTTTGCATGAATATTTGTCGCACCGAGATGCATCATTGGCTTGATTAAGCTTCAGTATTTTCGGTAGCTTCGGTGTTGTTCACTTCAGTAGCAGGAACTTCTTCAGTTGCTTCAACAGCAGTTTCTTCGGCTGCAGCTTCAGAAGATTCTTCAGATGCTACAGCTTCAGCAGCAGCATTTTTAGCAGCGATAGCAGCAGCTTTAGCTTCTTTAATTTTAGCTTCAGCTTTGAATTTCTCTGCATTCAGTTCTGCTTTAGTAGCCGCTAATTTCTCGCGTTTGCTTTGAACTTTGTTTTCTTTTTCAGTCATCCATGCAGCAAATTTAGCATCTGCTTCTTCTGCTGTGAATGCACCTTTGTTAACGCCACCGTGCAGGTGATGTAACATCATTGCACCTTTGTAGGATAAAATTGCTCTAACGGTATCTGTTGGGATAGCACCGTTATCTAACCATTTCACTGCCTTAGGGAGGTCAAGGTTGATTGTTGCCGGATTAGTGTTAGGGTTGTAATCACCGATCCTTTCAATAAATCTACCATCTCTCGGAGCACGTGAATCTGCCGCCACAATGTAGTAGTAGGCTCTTTGTTTGCGTCCATGACGCTGTAATCTTAATTTGGTTGCCATAATAAATAAACGCAAGGTCTCCAACTCTTGCGGGCGGCAAAGGTAATAATTTTTATTTAAATATAAAACAGAACGGGAGAAAATTGTATACACCCTTGTAAACCGCGTCAGATAAAGGCGTTTCGTGTGCAATGTCCTGTTTTATGATCTAAATTAGCACTGTGCCGGTGCATTGTATCCAAAGATGGGTTTTTACCTATCTTTGCTTTGTGATCAGGTATGTTGTGCATTCCGCCGTTTGGTTTTTACTGTTTGCCCGGGTGTTTGTTTTAAGCGCTCAGGAAGAACGGCTGCTGCTGAGTTTTGGTGTAAGTGAATGGTATATGAAGCCTGATCCCGGCATGGTTCTTCCCGGTTATAAAACCAGTCCTCCGGGGTATTATTACCGTATCGGGTATGAGTTTTTCATCAGCGATACCAGGTTTATGCACACGGAGCTGCTCATGTCGTTTAACTCTGCCAGTATGGAAGGCGGTATCGTAAAAAGCAGCAGGCTTTGTTACAATTATGGATTCGGCTTAGAATTCGGGCGGTTTAAATGGTCTCTGAATCCGGGTTTGTGCTATGTATCCCTGGCGTATCAGAATAACATCAGCGGCGAAACCCTCGCTGAAACCCGTTTTGCACCATCGTTGGGTTTGCAGGCGGACTACGCTTTTGTAAAAACCAAACGCCAGTATATGAGTCTGTTCACAGAACTTTCAGTCATGGCTCACAAGCCATCCAAATGGGTGAATCAGCTTGCTGCAGGCCTGAGCTGGAAACCTGTATTGAGCAAAGAACGCAAAGCTGCGGTGTCTCCTTTATAAGGTAAAGCGCGGGTCATTTGAGGGAATGGCGGGAGTAAACTGTTTTTATCAACACCATTTTTTTCGCATCAAAAAACGGTTACTTTTGCAGCTTAAACGTTGGAAAATTTCATTGTATC
>JBJTNS010000009.1:0-7672 GCA_046074245.1 Chitinophagaceae bacterium
TACTGACATATTGTCAGAAAATGGGCGATTTTTTATGTAGTTTAGTAGATTTTTAAATCAGAGTATACTTGGTAAATACTCTGTTAATCAGGAATTTGAATTCCTCTCAGTGTTATTCCCACTGATCTCTGTCTGTAAAATCAGAAGTGGCTCCTTCGCCTCTTACCATGCTTGATACAGCTTCTTTGTGTTCCATATCCAATGTCCAGTCATCGGTATTGCTGGTTTCAAGATAGACATTGCCACTTTTCCTGAATACCTGAACGTTTAACCCAAATGTTTCAGAAAATAATGTCTCGAACTGTCTGACGCTGGTATCACCTCTAAATTCGACAGAACCTTCTCTATCAGAAATTAAAGTACTTAATAATGTATCGTTCTCAAGCATCTGTGCTTTAGTGTTACGACCACTTTCTGAACTGGTTTGATTGAAAAATTCAATTTTTAAATTAGGATAATAACTGTGGAACTGCTTTTTCAGATCCTTAAGCATCATGTCTGATTTTACTTCAATTAACATGATACAAAATTACAAGGTTTACAACTTACAATTAATGATAAGCATCATAAAACCACTACCTTAAATCAAAATTGTAAATCGCACAACCTTTAATAACATCGCCATTGCCCTCTTCACCATTGTAAGCAAACTGTATCTTATTCTCGCCGTTGACAAAGTATGAAGCTGGAACTTCCATAATATTGCCATCAATCTGAGAGGCTTTACCATTGGCTTTAATCGCCACTTGTTGGCCATTAATAATCACATAAGCTTCGTTGTCGCTGTCAATACCCTGACTCAGAAAGAACATATAGGTTTTTGGCGGCAAAGTAGCGGTATTAACAGTCATGGTAAATGGCATAGACGCTACCTGATTGGCATTCTTTCCGAGCTCTATCACAAAGGCACTCTGATAGGATTTAGGTTTGGCCTTATCCCAGCTAAACACTTTAACACCGCCATCATCGCAGGCATCAAAATGGTAAGTGAAGTTTTGCTCTACAAATTGTTTGGCTCTCGGATCGGTTAATGCATTGTCGAAATAGTAATCTGCCAATAACCAGCCTCTGGCATTCTCATTATAGGTTTTAACAAGTTGCTCGTAGGTTGTTGCGCTTAACTTTCGATTATCAGGATCGTTAGACACATAATCTTTTTTCTTGGCATCGTAATGCATCTGTCTGAACCAAACTACCGAATCCATGCCCAGATAAAACTTCGGTGCAAACTGAACAGTTGCCATAACAACATCGCCCTTTTTAAAATTCTTCTTAATAAATTCAGATGGTTGTTTCCAGTTCACAAAATGAATTTCAGAAATCGCTTTGTCAACCACATTGCCATGTACTTCAGTCTTTAACATGCTGCCAATTTCTTTGCGCTTGCTGGCTCCCAGTACAAAGAAACAGAACACAAGTGTACAAACAGTTAAATAGGTTTTATTAGTCTCTGTGAAGGTCTTACTTAACAATTGCCCCAGTACAAAAGCTATGTAATACAAAGCATATGCAGCACTGATTAAAAATAATGGATAAATATAACTCAGATATTTTGCGTGACATGGCTCTCTGAAAAAGAAACTCATCAGCAAAAATGGTATAGCAAATCCAGAAATAAGGATATAAGATAGTTTGCGATTCTTTAAAAATGCCGCAACCATACCTAACCAGCCTAACACACTCACCCATTTAAAGTCGTAGTTAATAACGCCCATATAGACATCAAACGACTTATAGGCCTTATCTGTATCAAATGCCGCAGAAGCTGCTTTTAAATCAGGTAAAATTAATGTTGCCATATTACCAGGTAAGAAAATCTCGATAATTGGTCGCATTAACTGATTGCCAAACGGTGTAAACATTAATACCACAGCAATGACATTTAAATAAAACAGGACATTGTAAGCATTTAATTTGAATGGCGTAGACTTCTTGTTGATCCATGAATCTATGGCAACAAAACTGCCATAGAAACCTGCAGAAAATATAAACAGAAAACAGATTAACTGACTCAGCATAGACAAAGCAAATGCTAAAAGTGTAAAAGCAAGAAATTTTGGATTAACCCCGAATTTCGCCCAGGCACTGCCCTCTTTTGCAGGTTTTTCAAGCATCAGCCAGAAACATAAAACCAATGGAACATAAAACGTTGCAACCATGCCGTATGGTCTGTCGACTCTGCTCCAGAAAATAAAATACAATGAAAAAGTGATTAAGATTGCTGACATTAATCCTACTTTTTTATTGGCTAAATGAGTGCCTAAAACATAGGTTGCCGGCACCAGGGCTGCGCCTAGCAATGCTACAGGAAAACGCATTGAAAATTCGTTATTGCCAAAAATAGCAGCGAAGATTGTATTAAACCAGGTTAAAATTATACCATTGTTTTCTCCATGTTTAAACTCTCCCTTTATCGCTGCTAATGCATGCATATACTCGTCTACCCATAGTGATAAATACCCAATTCTGTATAAGCGGATAATCATTGCAATAACACCCAAAACCAGTGCTATCTTTAATGCATTCTTGTCTATAAAACCTGGTTTAGCCACTTTTAAAGTCGCTTTTGGTTTCTGTGCAACACTTGTCTGTTTTGCCATAATCTATTTTACAAAAAATCTTTTAACTATTAATATCAATGTGTTTTTGATGGTTCTTGTGATATTCATTTTACTCATGCCGCCCTTCTGGTCGTATCGCAGAATTAATGGTGTTTCACCAAACAACAATTTGCGTCTTCTTAGCTTGAGCAATATATCTACTAAACATTGAAAGCCATCCTGATCTACGAAGGTTTCTCCATACTCTGCAATGGCATTTTTTAGTACATCCGCACGAATCGCTCTGTACCCACAAGTGTAATCTCTAACCCCTTTTATCGGATAAGTGATTCTGAAAATGAGTGATGCGACATAGCTTAACAGCTTTCTGTACCATACCAGGCCGATTACTCTGGCTCCTGGCTGAAACCTTGAAGCTATCACCACATCATGTCCTTCTATGATCATACGCATTAAACGCAGAATTAAACCCGGATTATGTGTAGCATCCGCATCCATAGTGATGATGATATCATTTTTAGAAGAATATCTCACAGCGCGATATAAGCCGTCGCGGATAGTGGCACCTAAGCCCTGATTAACCTCATGAACTAGTAGTTCAATAGGCATTTCTTTTGCCATCTCTGTAACGATCTCTCCCGTTCTGTCTTTACTGCCGTCATTCACCACGAAAACTCTGTAACCTGTTTTACTGTCCTCTTCCAGCGCAAAACGAATCTGAGACAATAATTCGCCAATGTTTTCCTCTTCGTTATAGGCAGGTAAAACTACCAGTATCTCCCTTGACTTGCGTTCTTCCATCCTATTCAAAATAATTCTTTAATGATTTAACTTTATCGTAATTGTCTTTGTACCATTTGATGGTCTTCTCAAGGCCCTCACGAATCTTTACTGCTGGTGCATAACCTAATTCTGAAGCCGATCTTGAAGTATCACTGACACGGTCTTTTACTTTGTCCCAGTTTCTTGCTGGCTTGAAAACAATATTGGAATTTGAACCTGTCACTTCTTTAATGATCTCTGCCATATTCAATATCTCGGTTCTGAATCCTGTGCCTCCGTTGAATATCTCGCCTTCTTTAGACGGACTCAAAGCTGCTGCTATCATCAAATCAATCAGATCTTCCACAAAAGTAAAATCCCTGCTTTCACGACCAGTGCCAGTTATCACTAAATCCTCGCCATTAAGGGCTTTCTCAATAAAATTTGGAATTACATTTCTGTATTTACCAGCCAGTTCATACGGACCGTAAGTATTGAATATTCGGATGGAAACTGTTGGCACATGAAACAAATGCGCATAGTACTGGGTGTACAACTCAGCTGTATATTTGTTTATGCTGTATGGTGTTTCCGATGGATAAATGTATGTGTCTTCGTTCATTTGAGAGGCCGTTCCATAAACACAGCTACTGCTCGCATAAACAAACTTTCTCAAACTTTTATGAAATTTCAGAATCTCGAGCAAACTTACGGTACCAACAATATTGGTTTGTATATCACTGAATGGATGGTCAACCGAATTCTGATTAGCAAAATGCGCAGCCAGATGGAAGACATAATCAAATTCGTGCTGATTGATCACAAAGTTGAGTTTGTCCATTTTGTCTATGTCCATTCCAACAAATGTAATGCGTGGATCGTTAGGCAGAAAGACCGCCATACCCGACGACTGATTGTCCATAATCACTATGTTCGACACCTCATTTTGCAACAATCTTCTTACCAGATTATTACCAATAAATCCTGCCCCTCCGGTTACCAGAACTCGTGCATTTTTTAACGACTGAAATTCCATACAATTTAAAGTTCCGAAACTATAATAAATAAATGGCTTAGACAAGTATATAATTTTGTCGGTTTTATGCGTTTAACAATGTGTAACAATTACTATTTATAATTTTAAATCCTTACTTTTGTCTTTATGTTTTCTAAGAAAAAACTTCTTATCCTGTCTGCCATTCTTATGGTCATGTTCGCCTTTAAGCAAGTCGACGAATACTTCGAAATCAGCAAGAATCTTGAAATATTCAGTACCGTTTATAAAACGGTTAACAGCGAATATGTCGACGATGTTAATCCGGGTGATCTGATGAAAAAAGGGATTGATGCTATGCTGGCCTCTCTTGACCCATATACCAATTTCTACAACGAATCACAGGCAGAAGATGCCATGATCATGCAAAGTGGAGAATATGGTGGAATCGGCTGTAATAGCCGCAGAATTGGAGAATACATCGTTATTACTAATGTAAGAAAAGGCTTACCTGCCGATAAAGCAGGCATGAGGATTGGTGACAAGATTGTTGAAGTAAATGGTAAAAATTTCAAAGGAAAATCTAATGACGAAGTTGGTGAAGCCCTCAAAGGTGCTCCGCTCTCTAAAGTCAATGTAACTGTTGACAGGCAAGGTTCTCTGGTGCAACTTACTATCGAAAGACAGGAAATAAAATTGAAAAATGTGACGTATTTCGGACTCATAAATCCAAATACAGGATACATCAGACTCGACCACTTTATGCACGGTGCTTCATTTGAAGTGAAAGATGCCCTGATAAAAATGAAAGCTCAGGGTATCAAAAATGTGGTGCTGGATCTGAGAGATAATGGTGGCGGACTGCTTCATGAAGCTGTAAATATCGTCAATATTTTCGTTGGCGCAGACCAGTCTGTTGTTGTCTCCAAAGGACGCTCCAGCAATGCTTATAAAGACTATAAAACTCTGGACCCTGCAATTGATGCAACTATCCCACTGGTAGTGCTGGTAAATGAAAGATCAGCTTCTGCCAGTGAAATTGTTTGTGGTGCTATTCAGGATTTCGACAGAGGGGTTATTATTGGTCGTAATACTTTTGGTAAAGGCCTGGTGCAAAATGTAATTCCTCTGACTTACCGCACTCAGATGAAAGTTACTATCGCAAAGTACTATATCCCGTCCGGAAGATGCATTCAACTTCTTGATTATTCTAAAAGAAATCCGGATGGTTCTCCTTCTGTTCTTGCCGATAGTCTGCGTAAGAAATTTAAAACTAAAAATGGAAGAACCGTTCTGGATGGTGGTGGTGTAAGACCAGATATTACCGTTGATAAAAAGAAATTGCCTAACATCATTGAAGGTCTGGAAAAAAGTAACCTTATTTTTGGATTTGCTAACCAATATCGCCATCAGCATGAATCTATTGGCAGTATTGAAACCTTTAAAGTTGATGATGCTACTTTTGAAGCATTCAAATCCTATGTCAGTACTCAATCTTTTACCCATCAGAATGCCAGCGAAATTGCCCTCTCCACACTCAAAGAAAAACTGAAAGAAGACAATTATAACACCGCATTAAAATCTGAAACTGATGCTCTTGAATCAGCACTTAAAAAATCTAAAAATGCCGAAATCGATGGGGCAAAATCAGATATTCTTAAAGCTCTTCAACTTGAAATTGCCCGAAGATATTATTATGAAGAAGCCGACTATTTAATCAGTTTTCAAAATGATTCAGATGTACTCAAAGCTGTTGAATTACTTAACGATATGAATTCCTATAAAACGATAACTGGTAGTCAGAAATAACATGGATTATCTGCATATCATAGTTTTTGTTTTAGCTGGTGCCTTTGGTGGCTTTATGGCTGGCATGCTGGGTGTAGGTGGTGGTATTGTTTTTATTCCAATCATACAGGAAATTGTTAGGTTCTCAGCGCTTGAAGAAGAAAAAGCATTCTATGTGCTTGCAAATAGTCTGGCCATTGTGCTTGTTGTCGGTATCAGTGGCACCATCAAACAAATAAAACTGAAAAATACCAACATTAAAGCTGCCTTGGTAACTGGTGTTTTCGCAATAATTTCTTCTATCTCCCTTTCTCTTATCCTTAAACATTATCACATCAATAATCAGAAACTATTTAATTACATCTTTGCTGTAATTCTGATCATTACTGCTATCAGAATGTGGATGACAAAAAGAAAACAAAAAAATAAAAAAACCGACGATAGCATCAACTTACCGCCTCTCAAAGCTTTTATCCCTGCTGGTTTTATTGCTGGTTTAGTAACCGCTATTACAGGCCTTGGCGGTGGTGTCGTTATGGTACCTTACTTCAATAAAGTACTTAAACTGCCTATTAAATTTTCAACTGGATTATCTCTTTCCGTTATACCTCTGATTGCAGCTCCTCTCCTCATATTTTACATGACCAATACACCGCTTAAAGAAGTATATCCCGGAGCACAAACTGGGTACATAATGTGGATGGCAATCCTGCCAATCACCGTTGCCGCGGGTCTGGCTTCGCCTTTTGGTGTTAAAGTCGCCAATAAAATTTCAAATGATACGCTACTTGGCATATTCCTTGCCTTTATTCTGATAAATTTAACCAAAATACTACTATTCTAATGATACTCTCTGGCATCAAATTCAGCTCGATTTTACTGGTACTAACTGGCTTGCTAAGCTTTACAAACATTGCTCAAAATACTGTTACTATCAATATACAAACACCTTTCGAAAACAGCAGTGTTAAAATGGGTGACACTGTTTTTATTAAGGCAAGTATTTCTTCTGATGCCTCTTTACATGATGTTTCAGTTAAAGTTAAAACTGCCGATAATACCATCACTGCATTTACAGAAAATATCCATACCCACGACAATAAAATAACAATCAATAAAAACTATATTCAAACGATAAAATATAAGACCGAGTTAATTCTTGAAATCTCCTGCAGAGACCACTCGGGAAATATTATCGCCAGCAGCTCCAGAAAATTTTACAGCGATAAAAAGTAAATTTTTATTTCTTTTTAACAGTTTTCTTAGTCGCTTTTTTTGCAGGCTTTGAAAGTTTAACAGGCTTAGTAACCGCAGGCGGAGCAAGCACACGGGATCTTTCCAGAAACTTCTCTTTCTTTGGCACTAACTGTATCCTCCAATCTAATCCGCTCAGATACTTTTCTGACTCCGGAAACTGTAACATAGGATACATTTTTCCCTCAGGTTGAACATAGAATTTTATAGCTTTTACCTTAGATGAATCCATTAAAATAAGCATCTTACCACATGCTACTTTGTTAACTCCGGTATACTCTGCTGAGTCAGTTTCATTGTCTCTTAAATAATA
>JBJTNS010000010.1:0-5600 GCA_046074245.1 Chitinophagaceae bacterium
ATCCCACGTGAATATATCCCATCTGTACAAAAAGGTTTTGCTGAAGCCATGAAGAATGGTGTATTAGCAGGCTACGCAATTGATAAGATGAAAGTAAGACTGTTTGATGGATCATTCCACGCGGTTGACTCTGACTCATTATCATTTTAGATTTGTGCTAAATCAGCATTCAGAGAAGCTGCACCAAAAGCTAACCCAATTCTGTTAGAACCAATCATGAAGTTAGAAGTACTGACCCCAGCAGATTATATGGGTGATGTTCAGGGCGACTTAAACAGAAGAAGAGGTATGTTAGAAGGTATAGATGAGAGAGCAGGATCTCAAGTAATCAAAGCCAAAGTTCCACTGTCAGAAATGTTCGGTTATGTAACCAGTTTACGTACCATCACTTCAGGTAGAGCTTCATCAACAATGGAATTCGATCACTACGAAGAAGTTCCACGTTCAATGGCTGAAGAAGTAATCAAAAAAGTAAAAGGACAAAAAGCAAACGCATAATTACAGTAATGGTAACACAAAAAATAAGAATAAAATTGCGTTCACATGATCACAATCTGATTGACAAATCAGCTGAGAAGATTGTTAAATCTGTTAAAGCAACAGGTGCAGTAGTAAGCGGACCAATTCCACTACCTACCAACAAAAAGATCTTCACTGTATTGAGATCACCACACGTAAACAAGAAGGCAAGAGAGCAGTTCCAACTGTGCTCATACAAACGTCTTCTGGATATTCACAGTTCTACTGCAAAAACAGTAGAGGCGTTAATGAAATTAGAGCTTCCAAGTGGAGTTGATGTTGAAATTAAAGTATAACAGACATGGTAGGATTAATTGGAAAAAAAATAGGAATGACCAGCATCATCGATGCTAACGGTGCAAAGGTAGGTTGTACAATTGTACAAGCTGAGCCTAACGTGATTTCTCAGATCAAAACCACTGAGAAAGAAGGTTACAATGCACTTCAGATATCAGCCATTGAGCTTAAAGATAAGCATTCAAATGCTGCAGCTACCGGGCACTTCAAAAAAGCCGGTACCAAAGCCATGAAAGTTTCTCACGAATTCAGAGTTGATCAGACTGTAGGTAATCTTGGCGACAAGGTAGATGTAACGATTTTCTCTGAAGGCGACTTCGTAGACATTATCGGAACTTCTAAAGGTAAAGGTTTCCAGGGTGTAGTAGAAAGACACAACTTCAACGGGGTTGGTCCGGCTACCCACGGTCAGCACGACAGACAAAGAGCTCCGGGTTCGGTTGGTTCTTCATCTTATCCATCAAAAGTATTCAAAGGTCTGAGAATGGCTGGTAGAATGGGTGGAAAAAGAGTTAAGAATATCAACGCCCAGATATTGAAAGTTATACCTGAACAGAACCTATTAGTAATTAAAGGTTCTATCACAGGCCACAATGGTTCAATCGTAGTAATAGAAAAATAAGAAATGGAACTGAAAGTATTATCAAGCAATGGTACTGAGACAGGTAAAACTGTTAGCCTGCCAAGTGAAATATTCGGTGTAACCCCAAATGATCACGCTATTTACTTAGATGTAAAGCAATATTTGGCTAATCAAAGACAAGGTACCCACAAAACCAAAGATAAATCTGAAGTACATTACAGTACCAAGAAAATCAAACGTCAGAAAGGTACAGGCGGTGCACGTGCCGGTAGTATCAAGTCTGGTGTGTTTGTAGGTGGTGGTAGAATTCACGGTCCACGTCCTAAAGACTACGGTTTCAAGTTAAACAAGAAACTGAAGCGTTTAGCAAGGATCTCTGCTTTATCACACAAAGCAGCCAGCAACAACATCATTGTTCTGGACAGTTTAACCTTCGACAAACCGAACACTAAATCATTTGTAGCGGTGTTAAACAACCTGAAAATAAACGACCAGAGAGTGTTAGTAGTAACACCTGAACAAAATAACAATGTTTACATGAGTGGTAGAAATTTAAGCAAAGCGCACACAATGCCAGCTGCAGAGATCAACACCTATCAGATTTTAAAAGCAAAAACATTGGTATTGATGAACGACTCAATTGAAGTAATTAAACAAACATTGAATTAAGATTATGTCAGTATTAGTAAAGCCGTTGATTACGGAAAAGATGACCATGTTGACAGACAAAAGAAAACAATACGGATTCGTTTGTTTGAGAACTGCCACCAAGGACGAGATAAAAGCAGAGATTGAGAAGATCTACAATGTAGAAGTAGACTGGATCAACACGATTGTAACTACGCCAAAGCGCAAAAGAAACAGACGTACCGGTCAGACCACAGGTAGAACCAACATTTATAAGAAAGCCATTTGTAAGTTGAAAGAAGGTCAAGAAATTGACTTTTATGAAAATATTTAAAGAAAATGCCAGTTAAAAGACTTAGACCGACAACGCCGGGAACAAGATTCAGAATTGCAAATACGTTTGCAGAATTAACAGCATCAGAGCCTGAAAAGAGTCTGACTGTTTCTATATCAAAATCCGGAGGAAGAAATAACCAGGGTAAGATGACCATGCGCTACATTGGTGGTGGTCACAAAAGAAAATACCGTATCATCGATTTCAAGCGTGATAAGCACGGTGTTCTTGCTGAGGTAAAAACAGTTGAGTACGATCCAAATCGTTCAGCATTCATCGCTTTAGTGGAGTATGCAGACGGAGAGAAAAGATACATTCTTTGCCCTCATGGCCTAAAAGTTGGTCAGAAGTTAAACTCTGGCAGCGGTGTGGTTCCTGATTTAGGTAACACATTACCATTGGCTGAGATTCCTTTGGGATCGATCATCCACAACATTGAAATGGCTCCTGGTCAGGGTGGTAAGGTTTGCAGAAGTGCAGGTTCTTATGCTCAGCTGACAGCGAGAGATGGCAAATACGTAGTAGTAAAACTGCCTAGTGGCGAGACCAGAATGATTCTGAGCACATGTTCAGCAACCATTGGTTCTGTTTCAAACCCTGATCACAGTTTAGAAAACTTCGGTAAAGCTGGTAGAAGCAGATGGTTAGGCAGACGTCCAAGAACACGTCCAGCTGCGATGAACCCTGTCGATCACCCTCAGGGTGGTGGTGAAGGTAGATCAAAAGGTGGTCAGCCGAAATCACGTACAGGTATCTACGCTCAAGGTCAGAAAACCCGTAATACCAAAAAGAGTACAAGTAAATATATCATAGAACGTAGAAAAGGTAAAAGAAATAAATAATGGCAAGGTCACTTAAAAAAGGTCCCTTCATTGATTGGAAACTTGACGAAAAAGTTGCCAAAATGAACGAAACCAAGAAGAAAGCAGTTATCAAAACATGGAGCAGAAAATCCATGATTGCACCGGAGTTCGTTGGTCACACTTTTGCTGTGCACAATGGCAACAAATTCATTCCGGTTTATGTTACCGAAAACATGGTCGGTCATAAATTAGGTGAGTTTGCTCCTACAAGAACATTCAAAGGACACGGAGGTAACAATAAATAATAATTATGGAATCAGTAGCAGTATTAAAAAATTGTCCATTGTCTCCACGTAAGATGAGATTGGTAGTTGACCAGATCAGAGGTCAGCAAGTAGATAAAGCCTTAACTATTCTGCAGTTCTCTCAGAGAAGATACTATGCAGTATATGTAGAGAAGCTTTTGAAATCAGCCATCAGTAACTGGCAGAACAAAAACCAGGACAGCAAGGTAGAAGACAGCAAGATCTTTGTATCTGCAGTATTCGTAGACGGTGCAGTTGTTGCCAAAAGAATGAGAACAGCTCCACAAGGTCGTGCCTACAGAATCCGTAAGCGTTACAGCCATGTGACGATTAAAGTTGACAGTTTAACAAGCAAAGAAAACCAAATAGCAGAAGCATAATTAATGGGACAAAAAATAAATCCAATAGCGCTTAGATTAGGCATCATCAGAGGTTGGGAAAGCAACTGGTACGGTGGAAAGAATTTCGCCGACAAGTTAGCCGAAGATGAAAAGATCCGTAAATATTTATTCGTGCGTATCCCAAGAGGAGGCATGTCTAAAATCGTTATTGAAAGAACGATCAAAAGGATCATCATCACTATCCACACTGCTAAACCTGGTATCGTCATCGGTAAAGGTGGTGCTGAGGTTGATAAGATCAAAGAGGAGTTGAAGAAAATCACTAAGAAAGATGTTCAGATCAACATTTTCGAAATCAAAAGACCAGAGTTAGACGCTAAATTAGTAGCAGAAACTATTTGTCAGCAGATTGAAGGCCGTGTAAGTTACAAGAGAGCAGTGAAGCAAGCCTTAGGCAACACCATGAGAATGGGTGCAGACGGTATCAAAGTAAGTATATCAGGTCGTTTGAACGGAGCAGAGATTGCACGTGCTGAAAAATACAAAGAAGGAAGAACTCCATTGCACACATTGCGTTCAGATATTGATTACGCATTAGGTGAAGCATTAACTGTATATGGTAAGATCGGTGTAAAAGTATGGATTTGCAGAGGTGAGATTTACGGTAAACGTGATTTGTCATTGAATGCTGGTTCAGACAGAGGACCGAAGAGAGATGAGGCACCGCGTAACGACAACAGAAGAGGCGGCCGTAGAGATGGTGGAAGAGATAACAGAGGCGGCGGCGACAGAGGCGGTGACAGAAGAAGAAATAATAACTAACAGGGGAGAAGGATAAAATAATATTAAAAACAGGAAGTAAGACATGTTAAGTCCAAAAAGAACCAAATTCAGAAAACAGCATAAAGGCAAAATTAAAGGACTTGCCACCAGAGGTCACCGTTTGAGTTTTGGAACCTTCGGTTTAAAAAGTATGGAACAATCTTGGATCACAGCCAGACAGATTGAAGCTGCGAGGGTTGCCTTGACCAGATTCATGAAAAGAGAAGGTCAGGTGTGGATCCGTATTTTCCCTGACAAGCCAATCACCAAGAAGCCAGCTGAAGTACGTATGGGTAAAGGTAAGGGTGCTCCAGAATATTGGGTAGCCATTGTAAAACCAGGAACCATCATGTTTGAAGTAACAGGTGTACCACAGGCAGTAGCCGAAAGAGGTATGTACCTGGCTGCTCAGAAACTTCCGGTATCTACTAAATTCATAGTTAAACCTGATTATACAGAAGAATAATGAAGCACAGGGAATATAAAGATCTACCTACTAAAGAATTAGTAGAGAGATACAAAGAAGAAAAAGTTAGACTTACCAAAGTAAGATTTAACAATGCTGTTGCCAGAATTGAACAACCGCACAAATTAAAAGAAGCGAGAAAAGAGATTGCCAGACTTTTGACTGAAATCAACTCTCGTAGAATTGACAACGAAATTAAAGCCGCTGATAAAGGGGAATAATAAAATGGAACAAACCAGAAATTCAAGAAAAGAGATCATTGGTCGCGTTACCAGCAATGGTATGAATAAATCCATCGTGGTTGCTTTAGAAACTAAAGTGAAGCATCCAAAGTATGGTAAATACTTTAAAAAGACCAAGAAGTTCTATGCTCATGATGAAAAGAATGAGTGTAATGTTAATGACATCGTAAAAATCATGGAGACAAGACCTTTAAGCAAATTGAAATGCTGGAGACTTGTTGAAATAGTAGAAAGGGCAAAATAATGATACAAACAGAAAGT
>JBJTNS010000011.1:0-4689 GCA_046074245.1 Chitinophagaceae bacterium
CAGTAAATTAGTGATCTTTAAATTGGTGTTAGCAGGTTTTAAATAGACATTTTTACAAATGAACTGCTGATTGGTGTTTCTTAATAAGGCTCCTGGTAGTAAACCACTCTCGCATAAAATCTGGAAACCATTGCAAATGCCCATCACATAACCGCCCTTTGCTGCATGCTCCTGAACACTCTGCATAATCGGACTCAGTTTGGCAATCGCACCACTGCGCAGATAATCGCCATAGCTAAATCCTCCAGGTAAAAACACAAAATCAACCCCTTTAAGGTCGGTGTCTTTGTGCCAAAGCTCTTCTACAGGCGAACCTGAAATAGCACTTAAAGTTTCTATCAAATCTCTGTCGCAATTTGATCCCGGAAATATAACTACGCCGAATTTCATTTGCCTGCAAAATTACGAATTAAGTCAATCTATTCATAGTAGAATATGCACAATTTATCTCCGTTGAATCAATGTGTATGGATTTACAAGTCATTTTCTATACATTCGCAATGAATTATGAGGCATTTTTATCTGTTCATCTTTCTGCTGACATCTCCTTTGCTACAGGCTCAGAAGCATGGCCTTAGTCTCGAGGCCGGACAATCGTTCGGTATTCTTGCTAAAGACTTTACAGATGCTGCTTTCCCTTCTCAAACCTCTTACACACTCGGAAACGGTCAGACTCAGTCGCTGTCATATTTTATTTTTCCTGACAGCTCTAACTGGTATTTTACCAGTGGTGTCGAATGGTTCAGAGGTGCTCAAACCATCACTGCTTTCAAGCAAGGTGCAGATTCTTTTTCTTATGCTTCGAATGCCAGAACTTTAAATACTCTAAGGTTGCAGGCTCAGCTCGCTTACCGCTTCGAACTCAAATACCTTAAACTGGATATTCGTGCTGGCGTGATTCTGCCAGTGATTTCTAAAAACAAAGAAGAACAATTTGTTAAGGATAGCAATGCTTTCGCGTCTACAACCGTAGATTTAAAAAATTATTCGTCCCTGGGTTTTAAAGGCGGACTTACCATCAGCAAACCATTAAGTAAAGACATCGAGTTTTTTATAAACTCTGATATCGTTTTGCTCAACACCCAGGTTAAATCTTCGAAAGTTACCAGCTATTACGATTCTGATAACAGAACGCTGGAGGCAGAGTATCCTGATATTGCCTACCGCGAAATTCTATACCGCAAAGATCCGACTCTGGTGCGCAACAACGAAAGTGTATTGCCTGCTCTCTTTAAGAAAAATCAGGCGACAGATAAACTGACCTACACGCAATCGGTCTGCAGCATCAATCTTAAACTTGGTTTTTTATTTTTATTTTAAGAAGCAGTGAGCACCAAGAAACTTCTAAGTTATGTGGTGCCTTTGGTACTCGAAGAGGGTAAAACCAGACTGGGACAGACTTACGAAGTAAATTTTGAAAATGGCGTTAAGGTGCTCAATTCGGCCAATACCAACTATAGCTTCGGATCTCTGCATCAGATTATGCTGAAAGGGATTGAAGAAGTTTTGCGTAAACATCAGCCCAGAAAAGTGCTGATGCTGGGCCTGGGTGCCGGCTCTGCTCTCTCTGTACTCAGTAAAAAATGTCAATGGCCTTACACCGTTACAGCAGTTGAATTAGATGCCGATCTTATTCGTATCGCAGAAGAACATTTTGATTTGAAAAACTACAACAATCTCACAATGATTAATGGAGATGCAGCAGAACAGGTTAATCAATTAGCGGCAGCTGGATTTGATTTTATTATAGACGATGTGTTCATGGATGATAATGTACCTGCTTTTTGCAGAGAAGTCTCGTATATCGCAGCATGCAGGAGATTGCTGGGGTCAGGTGGCATCTACATGAGAAATGTGATGGCCAATGGCTTTGAACATATGAAGCAATACGAAGAGGAACTTAAAAAACACTTTAAAGAGGTCTATTCACTTAAACATAAAACCTATGGCAACAGAATTTTCTTCTGTAAAGCCTGATTCATAATATGGAGATAATAAAAAACAATAAAAAAATAACCAATGCCTGGTGTTTATACGACTGGGCAAACAGTGTGTATCCATTAACCATTACCTCAGCTTTGTTTCCGATTTACTGGAATGCACAAACTAAAAATGGAATAGATGTTTTCGGAATGCACTTAACAGACTCCATTCTGTTCAGTTATTGCTTGTCTTTTGCATTTGTTGTAATTGCTCTGATCAATCCTGTTCTGGGTGGTGTGGCTGACAGCGCTGGCAATAAAAAATCTTTTATGAAAGGTTTTGTGTTGTTAGGTGTGCTCAGTTGTTTCGGTATGTATTTCTTTGACAGCAGTCATATCGAAATTGGAATTATTACTTTCATCTTAGGTACCATAGGCTATGCGGGCAGTATTGTGTTTTACAACGCTTATCTGCCTGAAATCGCTACAGAAGACCAGTACGACCGATTGTCGGCCAGAGGTTTTGCGATGGGGTATATCGGTGGCGTATTGTTGCTGGTGATTAATTTATTAATCGTACTGAATCCGGAATGGTTGTTTGATATGAATGCAAGAACGCTGGATATACTTGATAAAAACGAGTATATGGATCCTGTAGACGCTCATAATCTGGCGGTTTCACAAGCTAAGGGAGCAGCTTCACGCATCGCTTTTGTTCTTGTTGGAGTCTGGTGGCTGGTGTTCTCTCTGATCTCATTTTCGGTGTTGCCATCAACGAAGAAATTAAGTTCTAAGATTTCCTTTACTAAAGGTTATAAAGAACTGCAGAAAGTGTTCGCACAGATTAAACAATCTGGTTTGATAAAACGATTTTTAGGGGCTTTCTTTTTTTACAGCATGGGCGTACAAACAGTGATGTATGTGGCGGCTTCTTTTGCCGATAAAGAATTGAAAATGCCTGCTGATAAATTAATCACAACAATACTACTCATTCAACTGATTGCTATAGTTGGGGCCTATGTGTTTTCTGCTATTTCTAAACGCATTGGTAACTTCAATAGTCTGCTTATTTTAACAGCGATATGGATTGGAATCTGCGTTACTGCTTACTTCGTTTACAGCGTGAATGCCTTCTATGTGCTAGCCGCAATCGTAGGGTCTGTAATGGGGGGTATTCAGAGTTTATCGCGCAGTACCTTCGCAAAACTAATTCCTCATGATTCAGAAGACAATGCTTCTTATTTCAGTTTCTATGAGTTTTCCGAAAAAGTGGCCATCGCCATCGGAACATTCTTCTTTGGTTTCATAGAACATGTTACCAACGGCGTAAGTATGCGCTATTCTGTTTTGTCTCTGGTGGTTTTCTTTTTGATAGGCTTTGTCCTCTTATTTAAAATCAGGAAAGTGCAAATTGAAGATTGATGTTGAAGTCGCTGATCATACTTCGCGGACTGCCGGGAAGCGGTAAAACGGAGCTGGCGCAACTTCTTTCTGAGTCAGGTTTGTATCCCGTGTTTGGTATCGACGATTATTTTACTGACGAAACTGGAAGTTATAATTTCAGGTTTGAAGATAATTTTAAAGCCTACGAGTATTGCCGTTCGCGTACCGAAGCGGCCATGAAAAACGGTGCTGAGAAAATTTTCTTAGACAATGTCTTTAGTCTGGAATGGGAAATGGAACCTTACTTCAAACTGGCTGCTGAATACCTCTACCGCGTTCATGTGCTGACGGTAGAAAACAGACACCACTCAGACAACCGGCATGGTGTTAGTGCCGAACAAATACAGCGCATGGCAGAGAAATATAAAGTGGTCTTATTTTAATCCGTATTTCTTTCTAAAAAAGTCGTACACCATTTTGTTAAGCTGGGCAATAATAGCCTCGGTGTTTTCCTGACCTTCAAGAGAATTGTTTACGAATACAGCGATGTAATAAGTTTTGTCTTTTAACTCAACTATGCCAACATCATTTAATGCATTGATAAAACTGTCTTCTTCGAAGTAAGTGCCGGTCTTGTGTGCGATGCTAATGCCTGGTAACATACCTTTCAAACGCTTTGGTCCTGTTTCGGTATTTCGCATAATCGTCAGCAGGTAATTTTTGTGCTGATTGTTGCATAAGCGATCCGTGTTAAAATCTTTTAAGAGTCTGGCCATGTCGCGCGGACTGCTGTTGTTGCCTGCTATAGAATCAGGGTTCATGTCGCGGTACTTGAATTTGAAATTAAGATGACTGAATCCATTCTCATTATAAAATTTTTGTAGTGCTGGAATGGACATGTAATCATACAACTGATCGCATACAATATTGTCACTTTTGGCGACTGAATATTTGAAACAATCTGCAATGCTCAATCTGAAGTCGCCTTCAGGATGCTCTTCGGCTAGCGGACTCCAGGTTGGACGATTTAAAGTGCTGCTGTCGAAATACACAATTGAATCTAAATTTAATTTGCCATTACTTGCAAGATGTAACAAGCCCACGGCCTGTGGGAATTTGATTACACTCATCATGGTAAATAAGCGATCGGCATTGTAGAAAAATGTATCGTCTTTCTCCGGTCCGATAACTGCCAGGCCGATGTCAGCCTTTTTTGAACGGATAAAACTGTCAATTTGAGATTGCGTTTGTGCATGAGGGTTCGACTGGGTTGAGCGACAGGCTGCGCTTAGCAGCAGCATTGCAATAAAGGCATAACGCTTCATAATGGGATGCTTGAAGACACAAAGATATAGAAAAGAGTATTGTGTTATCAGTAAAAAAA
>JBJTNS010000012.1:0-2608 GCA_046074245.1 Chitinophagaceae bacterium
TTGATTTTAACATTAGCCATTAAAAGTTTGCCTGATTCCAGCAGACTAATTTCCTTACCTTTTCTCCAGTTATCATCAGAGCAGAAAAAAGAGGTAGGCATATCTTTTTTAAACCCGATAGAATCGAGAATAGCATTGTGAAAATCAAGGAAAGTAGCGCCCGGCTGAATATCTATCACACGGTTGATATCCTCTTCTTCCTCGAACCAGACTTTAAAACGGTAGATCATATACTTTGCAAATTTAATTATATTTTTAATTTTTCTCTAATTCCTAATTCAGATGCTTTTTGTCTGACAAAATCCATAGCAGCCAGAAAATTATCCTCTACAACTCCATCAAGAATAGCTTGTTTAGCGGCAGTTTTTAGTTCACCTATATGGTGTTTATCAGTAATTTCGAAAGTATTGATAATATCGTTGCCACTAACAGGAGGTTGCCAGTTTCTCAGGTAGTCTTTTTCAGCCACATCTTTTATTTTGATTTCAACGAGGGCAAAATTCTTTTTGATACGTTCAACTTTCTTTTCGTTTTTACTGGTAATGTCGCTTTTGCAAAGGAGCATTAGCGCATCGATATCCTCACCAACTTCCATCATCAGACGTCGGACGGCGCTATCTGTTACTTTTTCGGAGGAGAGAACGATGGGACGAAGGTGCAGAAGAACCAGTTTTTCTACAAATTTCATTTTCTCATTGAGAGGAAGTTTCAATTTGGTAAATATTGGTTTTACCATTCGACTGCCTCTGTCTTCGTGTCCATGGAAGGTCCACCCCACTCCTGGTTCAAATCTTTTTGTTGCAGGTTTAGCGATATCATGAAGGATTGCAGCCCATCTGAGCCACAGGTCTTTACTCAGCATTGCCAGATTATCCAGAACCTGCAGGGTATGGTAGAAATTATCTTTATGACTTAGACCATTTCTGGTTTCAACGCCATAGAGAGCTGTCATTTCAGGAAAGATGATGTGTAATAATCCCGTATCAAAAAGATATTCGAAACCAATTGAAGGCATTGGAGACAGAATAATTTTATTGAGTTCATCCGTTATTCGTTCCTGAGAGATGATACTGATTCGTTCTTTATTTCTGGTGATACCATCGAAAGTTGTTTCTTCAATTTTAAAACCAAGCTGAGAAGCAAACCGGATGGCTCTCATCATTCTAAGCGGATCATCGCTAAAAGTTTTATCAGGGTCCATAGGAGTTCTGATAATCTGGGCATCCATATCCTGCAAACCATTAAAGGGATCAATTAACTGACCGAATTTACCTGCATTCAGAGAAATCCCCATTGCATTAATGGTAAGATCACGGCGTTCCTGGTCATCCAGCAGAGTACCTTCTTCAACAAAAGGCTTACGACTATCGCGTTGATAGCTTTCTTTTCGGGCACCAACGAATTCAATGATCAGATCTTTGTATATGATCTGAGCCGTTCCAAAATTTTCAAAGAAAGTAAATTTTACATCTTTAAGATGAGCAGCCACTTTTCTTGCGAAATCTATCCCCTTTCCTATTACGACTATATCAATATCCTTGCTATCTCTTTGCAGAAAGATATCTCTGACGAAACCACCAATGAGATATATCTCGAGATTATTTTTATCTGCCAAATGTCCGATATCTGCAAACAGCGACTGATGTTCTTCAAAGAGATTTGGACTTGGAAATTGCATAGTGCAAATTTACAAAAAGTAGGCGACTAAAAACCGAAGAATAAAAATAGAATCCACACGCACAGACGTAAAAACCATTATTAGCAACAAAAATCAGAATTGCAGGATTAAAGCGTAGAGAAAAACATTAATATTGTGTTGTAAAAAGAAATCAATAAAATGGCAGCAAAGAAGAGTTTATTTATCACAATTACTTCCTTAATCGTTTTTATAAGTTCATGCAGCTTAGGCAAGAAAAAAGCAGAGTACATTTATTTTAACGCGCAGATCATCACGATGAATGACAGCATGCCCAGTGCAAGTGCTGTTGCTATAGACAATGGTAAGATACTCGCCATTGGTGGCAATGAAATACTTGAGCGATACAGAACAGAGGAGGGAAAAACAATTGACTTAAAGCAGCAATTTGTATATCCTGGATTAATAGATGCACATTGTCATTTTTACGGTTATGCTACGACGCTGTTGAGTTGTGATTTGGTTGGCACCAAGAGTTGGGAGGAAGTGATAGAGCGACTTAGTAAATTTGCCAAAACCAGCAGCAGTGAGTGGATAACTGGCAGAGGTTGGGATCAGAATGATTGGGCAACAAAAGACTATCCGGACAACAGTGCGTTAAACAGATTGTTTCCTGACAAACCAGTGATGTTAAAACGCATTGATGGTCATGCTGCCATTTGCAACAACAAAGCTTTGGAATTGGCGGGATTATATCCGAGTCTGGGAGTTAAGTTAACACTTACAATGGAAGGTGGCGAAATTATCATGAAAAATGGCGTACCAACAGGCGTATTGGTAGACAACGCTGTCGATAAAGTAGAAAAAGTAGTAGCACCATACGGCAGACAAGAATTAATAAAAGCCTTAAAGTTAGCGGAGAAAGATTGTTACAAGAATGGATTAACGACATTGGCAGATGCGGGATTGGAC
>JBJTNS010000013.1:0-5396 GCA_046074245.1 Chitinophagaceae bacterium
TTCAATAGCAAAGAAACACATTTAATTTTGGTACAGTCTCATATTTCACCACAATTCAAGCCAATACTATTACACTAAAAATACATTAAATGAAAGTAAAAATTAAGTTAACACTTCAAATCGCTTTTCCAGATTTGAAAATCTCCTGTTTAGCGGAGTATACTTCGTTGAGTTGCTGGGTATAGTTTTCCATTTCTTCAGATACCATTTTGATGTAATTGAGGTATTCTTTCAAATCGATGTTTTTAATATCCTCTTCAGTATCAATCATGGCTGTTAAGCCGAGCAAGGTAGTTACTGGTTTGCGCAATACATGCGAGATGTCGAAGGCAATTTTTTCGAGGGTGTTTTGGTAATCTTTATAACTGGTGATGTTCTGAAACGTACCATAGCAAATGATATTACCATTGTCGCCCAGTTCTGTTGTGGCTTTTCCAACATGCCATTCTGTATTACCTTCTGGCGATACCACCCTGTATTCTACATACCAGGGCTGAATACTTAGCATGGCATTTTTAAGACTTTCTCTGATGTCATTTTGATCTTCAGGATGAATGATGCTAAAGGCCAGTCGCGGATCCTTTTTAATGGCCTCCTGATTGAGGTGAGGATGCAGTTTAGAAATTCCTTTGCTGATAAATGGAAATGATAACTGGCCCTGAGGATTCATCTCTAACTGAAAGATTACACCAGGTGCCTGATCAGTCAGTTTATTGAGTTTTTGCAGATTGGTTTCAATGTTTTCTTTTTGCAGAATGATAAGTTTTCTGGCATTGATGAATTTCATCACTTGCCTGGCCAGATTCTGCAGTGCTGTTTGCTGCACATCGCTTAAACTTCTGGGTTGCTGATCGAGCACGCAAATAGTACCCAGAACATTGCCATCCGGTGAAACCAGAGGGGCACCAGCATAAAATCTGACTTTTGGATCGTACACCACCAGTGGGCTCTCAGAGAAACGTGTGTCGTTAAGTGGATTTTCAACCACCAGCAATTCTTCCGGACGGTTAAGTGTATGCTGACAAAATGAAACTTGTCTGGGCATATTGTCAATCTCATATCCGTGTGCCGATTTAAACCACTGACGTTCACCATCGATAAAGCTTATCAGTCCGACAGGTGTGCCACAAACAACTGATGCTATCTGTGCGATTTCATCCAGTTCCTGTTCACGGGGCGTGTCCATAATGTAATATGACATCAGATCATTTAGTCGCGCTTCTTCGTTGTATGGCTTCATGGATGAAATTGAAAATTAAATAATTAAACAATCGAAGTTCGCACTTGTTTTTTATAATTCCTAGCAAATTCAATCATTTCATCTTTTAGGCAAGCGATATTTGATACATAAATTTCTTACTTTTGCTTTAAAGTGAAGGGCATTTAATTGGCGGGACACTTTTAAACAATCAAAACTAGTTTTTATCAGTGTTATTTAACTCCATTGAATATCTGTTTTTCCTGCCAATTGTATTTTTGCTATATTGGTTTGTTTTTAATAAAAAACTCAGCTGGCAGAATGCCCTGATATTGGCAGCCAGCTATTTTTTCTATGCCTGGTGGAGCTGGAAATTTTTAGGTTTACTGGTGCTCAGCACCCTACTAGATTACAGTTACGGCTTTTGGGTAGCCTCGCCAAACCGGCGCAAAGCAAAGCTTTTTTTATGGCTCAGCATTATTAATAATCTGGGAATTTTAGCTGTATTCAAATATTATAATTTTTTTGCTTTGCAGTTGCAGCAAGGCTTTGAATTAATGGGCTGGCATACGCACCCGGTGCTCTTAAATCTTGCCTTGCCTATTGGTATTTCATTTTACACTTTTCACGGCATGTCTTATGTGTTTGATATTTACAGAGGGCATCAGCAACCTGTTAGAAATGTTATAGACTATGCCGTTTTTGTGAGTTTTTTTCCACTCTTGGTGGCAGGTCCGATAGAAAGAGCCAATCACTTGCTGCCACAAATTCAGAAATCGCGTACTTTTAATTTTATCCAGGCTAAAGATGGCTGCCTTTTAATTCTCTGGGGTGTATTTAAAAAAGTGGTGATTGCCGACAGTCTGGCCGATACTGTAGATTTTATTTTTGAAGATTATACCCGCCATAATGGTTTAGCCTTATTGATGGGCGCTTTGGCTTTTAGTTTTCAGATTTATGGCGATTTCAGTGGGTATTCTGACATCGCCCTGGGAACAGCCAAGTTATTTGGATTTGAATTGTTAAGTAATTTCAGGTTTCCATATTTCTCAAGAGATATCGCCGAGTTCTGGAGGCGCTGGCATATCTCTTTATCTTCGTGGTTCAGAGATTATTTATACATACCATTAGGCGGTTCAAGAAATGGAAAAATCAGGGCTGTTATCAATACTTTCATTATATTTTTAGTAAGTGGTTTCTGGCATGGTGCTAGCTGGAATTTTATAGTCTGGGGAGGTATACACGCCTGTGGCTTTTTACCTTTATTATTGCTCAATCGCAATAGAAAGCACCTTACCGATGTTGTAGCGCAAAACAGTGTTTTTCCAACCTTTAAAGAACTCTGGCAAATGCTCTCTACTTTTACTTTTGTCACTTTTGCCTGGGTGTTCTTCAGGGCAAAAGATCTGAGTCAGGCTACTGCCTATATCAAACAGATTTTCGTAAGCATCTATCATCATCCGCAACAGTTTTTACAAGTTACAACAGGTTATAGTGCTATGATTTATATAGTCTTGGTAGTTTTGGGTGACTGGTACCTGAGGAGAGACGAAAGGCATTACAGATTCAATAATAAAGCATTAATTATACTGCTTGCCTTCGTTGGTTCGGTGTATTTTATCAAGCAGATTTTAATGGGCACTAATTCATCATTTATATATTTTCAGTTTTAATGCAAAAGTTTTTAAAAAACATCGTCATTTATCTGTTTACTTTAATGGTATTATTAGCCTTGTATTTATATTTGGTAAGCGAGACTGTTCCAACCCATTTTAAATATCAGCGCATAGCATCAGAACTCAGTAACACCGAGGTTTTAATCACTGGCAGTAGCCACACGCTTATGGGTGTAAAACCTAAAGGTATAGAACTTACCAGTGCTAATATTGCAGAAATTAATAAACCAATTAGTGTCGATTTAGAGCTCATTAAAAAGTATTATCAGCAAATGCCGGCCTTGCAATATGTTGTTTTGCCAATCGACTATTTTACTTTATTTTTTAATGGCCAATCAGAGCATTATAACAAGCGGTACTGGCACCATTGGGGACTGACAAAACCTGGAATTTCGAAGTTCCATTTTATGGATTGTTACATACAAACGCCATACGATCTTCTCAGAGAAAAGAGAGAACCATTATCTAATTATTCCATCCAAACCGGCAACTGGTCGAGGTTCAGCGAGGGGATGAAAAGTAATTTTGCCAAAAAGCGGACAGGCATATGGCACCAAAACTGGATGGACTTGAAGGCAGCCAATAGCATTACAAAAGAGCTTCATTCTTTTATTGATTTTTGCCAGAAGCACAGCATACAAATTTTATTGATAGAAATGCCGGTACCAGCTAAAACACAGACATTTTTTGAAAAAAAGTATACCAGCCTGACACGCTCGGTAATCAATCAATTGGATGTGTATTCAAATATCACTCATTTGAACTGTAATGATAGCATAGTTTTCAAAAACGATTCATTATTTGCAGACAGCGATCATCTTAATTACAAAGGCGCAGCGATACTTACAGAGATGCTCAATAAGCGTTTGAAAAAACTGAAGCATCAATCCAATTAACTAACAAACATCGATTAAAGCATCAGCGATTTTTTCATTTAAAATTTATGTATTTTTGCTATATGAAAACTCTTATTACTTTTTTACTTCTGACAATTGTTACCCTTGCAACAAGTACTGAAGTTATGGCAAAGCCTAAGCCATGTGGTAAATATAACGGGCATAACCTATACAAGGGTGAAAAGGGTGGTTGTTATTATCTGAAGACAAAGAAGAAAATAAAAACCTATGTCGATAAAAAGCACTGTAACTGCTAATGCTTAGATTTTTTGAGTCGGCCATCAACAGAGCGATTTTTATGGTTCTGTGTTTTGTAATTTTTACCCTATTTAAATGGCAGGACATATCGCTGCCATATTTCTGGGACGAGATGGCTGGCTACATGAGCGGCGTGGTGTACATGCAGGATTATGGCATTTCGATTTTACCCACTGCAGTTCCACCCGATTTAAGTTACGGCCATCCATTGCTGATGCATGCCACCATGGCTTGTATAGCTGAAGTGTTTGGCAATACCCCAACAGTGATGCATCTCACAACATTGGGCTTTACATTTTTACTGGCAATAGGCACTTATTTACTGGTAGTTCAGTTAAGTTCCAATCATCTGATTGGTTTGTTATCTTATATCATTTTATTATTTCAGCCAATTGTTATTGCCCAGTCGACACAGGTATTACTGGAGGTATTTCTGGCCATGCACACGGTGTATGCTTTGTTGTTTTATTTCAGGAAACAATATGCGCTTTCATCCTTTTTTACTTTGTGCGCGGTAATGACCAAAGAAACGGGCCTGGTATTGGCCATTGCCATGATGCTTGTTTTGTTGATAGACTATTTCAAGGACAAAGACATCAGGGCCTTTGCTTATAAGTTTCTTCTTTTTGATATCCCTTTTTTAGTTTTTGCGGGCTTTTTAATGTTGCAGAAAGCTGCATATGGCTGGTACCTCAATCCAACGAATGTTGGCAAATCGAAGTTAGAGCTGGAGAGCATGGTTCAGAAGTTCTGGGATTATCCGTTACAGTTTAGTTTTGTTGATCAGGGGCGGATTAGTTTTACAGTTGTTTTACTGCTAGCTCTGTTTACGGGAATTCGCCGAAGCGACATTTTTGGAGGTAATTACCGTTCTTCTCGAATTTTAATACCAGTTTTTATCGCTGGTTTTTCAGTTTTTTCGGTGATAGCAGATGCACACGAAAGGTATTTTTTAAGTTTGATGCCATTGGTATCTGCTGCCTTTGCATGGTCGATTTATACGATTACAAAGAATCATTTAGACCGAATGCCATTGGCGCTTATTTTGTGTTTAAACAGCAATGTAATGAATTTTAACAATGGCTACCGTTACCGCGATGCGGATCTGAGTTACAGAGATATGGTAAAAACCAATCAGGAAATTTTTAATTATGTCAATTCAGGACAATTTGCTCAGGACACAATTTCATGGGCCTTTCCATTAAAGCTGGCACCAGTAGATAAGCGCTATGGGTACTTCGATACGCTGAAGTTTATTCCAGACACCACATTCAGGTCAGATGCACCATATAAAGTGTATTGCACACCTGGTAATATCGATTGGAATCCACCAGATACCAACGAGTATCAATTGATTCAATCATACCG
>JBJTNS010000014.1:0-11362 GCA_046074245.1 Chitinophagaceae bacterium
TATGCATTCGGGATGGGAATTGACAGGATTACTATGTTAAGATATGGAATTAAAGATATCCGTCAGATGTTTGAGAACGATGTTCGTTTTCTGGAGCAGTTTTAGAAATATCGCTCTATGAAATCGCAGTTTTTAACATATGTTATTATTCTATTTATTATCGTTTCTTGTCAGTCAAAAAATTTATACAAAAAGGACAAAGATCTTTCGATTATTTTTGGGAGCGGGGGTGGTTTTACTGGTGCAACAGAGCAATACGAACTTAGTGGCAGAGGATCGCTGATTAAAGTAGGTATACCGGGAGATACCACTAAATTACCGTCAATGTCGAAAAGCCAGAAGCGGTATTTACGGCAATTAGTTAATTCAGATTCATTAAGCAGGATAAGCTATGACACCTACGCCAATATGACATCTTTCATGTATGTAAAAGTGAAAGGACAGCAGGTATACAGTTTTCACTGGAATGGGGATAGCAAAGTATTGCCGGCACCATTATTTTCCTTGGATAGTTTTCTTAATACTCTGGTGAAGAAGTCGTGATAATCTTGGAAACAAAACTTCATTATCTTTGTAAACATTAAGATGAATATAGGAATAGTTTGTTATCCAACCTTTGGAGGAAGTGGAGTTGTTGCAACTGAGTTAGGGAAAGCTCTGGCGGCCAAGGGGTATAACGTACATTTTATCAGTTACAGTCAGCCCGCCAGGCTTGATTTTTTCAATCCAAATGTCTTTTTTCACGAAGTTTCAATTTATAAATATCCTCTTTTTGAATATGTGCCATACGAAACCATTCTGGCCAGTAAAATTGTAGATATCGTAAAGCAGTATAAATTACAAATTTTACATGTTCATTATGCAATTCCTCACGCAAGTGCTGCATTAATGGCAAAGAATATATTGGTTGAACAGGGAATTAATATACCAATTGTTACCACTTTACACGGAACGGATATCACTTTAGTTGGGAAAGATCCGACATACGAACCTGTGGTGTCTTATTCAATCAATCATTCGGATGCTGTAACAGCGGTTTCAGAAAGTCTTAAGCAGGATACAATCAAGAATTTTCATATTCAGCGTCCCATACATGTAGTTCCGAATTTTATAGATTTTTCGCGCTTCACAAAGCAAAAGAAGGAGCATTTTAAAATGGCCATTGCACCAAACAATGAAAAGATACTGGTCCATACTTCTAATTTTAGAAAGGTAAAGAGGGTAGAAGACGTTGTAAAAGTATTTGCATATCTGGCGGATAAAATACCGAGTAAATTGTTGTTGATAGGAGACGGACCTGAGCGCATGAATATTGAATTAATGGCAAGGGAAATGGGTGTTTGTGACAGAATAACATTTCTCGGTAAGCAGGAACAGATAGAGGAAATTTTATCTGTTTGCGATTTATTTTTATTGACATCAGAGACTGAGAGTTTCGGATTGGCGGCTCTTGAGGCAATGGCATGCGAGGTTCCGGTAATTTCATCAAACTCAGGGGGAATTCCAGAGGTTAATATTGACGGAGTAACAGGTTATATGAGCAATGTCGGCGATGTTGAAGACATGGCGAAAAATGCTTTGAAGATACTTTCAAACGAAGAGGTTTTAACCACTTTCAAAGCAAATGCACTAAAACGCGCACAGGAGTTCCATATTGATAAAATTTTGCCGATGTATGAGAATGTTTACCTCGGCCTGATTAATGCGCCTGTTGTCTCTTAAACCATCAAAAAGAGCTAATTTTTAGATCGCATCTTTAAAATATTGATTTTTTGTCTAAAATTGACATTAAATTTTGAATAATAGAACTGAATAGTTTTAATTTGGATCATCTAAGTTCCATGATTAAAAATATATTATTCGCAACGATTGCTCTTTCTTTGACGCAATTGCATTCACAGAGTAAAAAGCCAGGTGAAACACCGAAAGTTAACAATACTTTTTCACAGGTAGTTTCAGGTTTAAGTTTCAGGAGTATTGGTCCTGCTGTTACTTCAGGCCGTATTGTTGATTTATGTGTTAATCCTGACAAGACCTCAGAGTGGTATATTGCTGCAGGTAGCGGTGGAGTATGGAAAACAGATAATGCAGGTACAACATTTTATCCGATTTTTGACGGACAGGGATCTTTTTCTATTGGTTGTATAACAATGGATCCAACTAACCATAATACCATTTGGGTAGGCAGTGGAGAAAATAATAACCAGAGAAGTGTAGCTTACGGTGATGGTGTCTATAAGAGCGAAGATGGAGGAAAGACATGGAAAAATGTGGGTCTAAAACTTAGTGAACATATTGGCATGATTGCAGTAGACCCGAACAACAGTCAGGTTGTTTATGTTGCAGCATATGGTCCGCTTTGGAGTGCCGGTGGCGACAGAGGAATATACAAAACAACGGATGGTGGTAAAACCTGGAATCGCATTTTATTTGTCAGTGAAAATACAGGTTTTAATGAAATCCATATCGATAAGCAGCATCCAAATATTATGTATGCAGCAGCGCATCAGAGAAGAAGACATGAATGGACGTATTTAGGCGGAGGTCCTGAATCGGCAATTTACAAAAGTATTGATAACGGAAGTACCTGGACCAAGCTGGACAATGGCTTACCTAAAGGCGATGTGGGTCGTATCGGACTGGCTATTCCGGATGCTAATACGGATATAGTTTATGCGTTGATAGAAGCTTCTGAAGGCAATGGGGGTTTGTATAAATCAACAGACCGAGGTGCGAGCTGGACCAAACAATCGGGCCATACCACAGCAGGTAATTATTACAATGAAATTTTTGCTGATCCAGTGAATCCGGATAAAATTTATTCAATGAATAACTGGGCGGTAGTGAGTACAGATGGTGGTAAAACTTTTAAAGGAATAGGTGAGCGCAGTAAGCATGTCGACAACCACGTAATCTGGGTTGACCCAAAGAATACCTCTCATTACCTGATGGGTTGTGATGGTGGATTATACGAGACCTGGGATGAGGCAGCTACCTGGAACTTTAAGGCTAATTTATCAATTACTCAGTTTTACAGAGTAACTACCGATAACGCTTTACCATTTTACAATATCTATGGCGGCACGCAGGACAACAATACACTTGGTGGTCCATCTAGAACTATTAGTGCCAGTGGTATTCATAACTATGACTGGTTTGTAACAGTTGGTGGAGATGGCTTCAAGACGGTAGTAGACACTAAGAATCCGGATATAGTATATTCTCAGTGGCAGTATGGGGGATTGGTTAGATTCAACCGTAAAACAGGTGAAGCATTAGACATTAAACCACAGGAGATGCAAGGAGAACCCGCTTACAGATACAATTGGGATGCTCCGATTGTACTCAGCAATTTTGATAATAAGACCTTGTATTTTGCAGCACAGAAAGTTTTCAAGAGTAAAGATATGGGTAATACCTGGGAAGTCATTAGTCCGGATTTATCCAGAGGACTCGATAGAAATACTTTAAGCGTGATGGGGAAGGTATGGAGTGTAGACGCAGTTGCCAAGAACCAGTCAACCAGCATTTATGGCAATATCACAGCATTATCTGAATCGCCAAAAAATGCGATGTTACTATACGCCGGAACAGATGACGGACTGATACATGTTACTCAGGATGGCGGTAAAACCTGGTCGAAGACTTCCAATATTCCAGGAGTACCTAGTCAGGCGCTTATTCAGAATATCTATGCCTCTAAACATGATGAGCAAGTGGTTTATGCTGTGGTAAATAATCACAGAAATGGTGATTTCAGACCGTATTTAGTCAAGTCAGTTGACAAAGGAAAAACCTGGTCACTGGTAAATGGCAACTTACCTGAGCGCGGTTCATTGCAGTGTCTGGCAGAGGATCATAAAAACAAGAACTTACTATTTTGCGGAACAGATTTTGGCGTTTATACAAGCATTGATGCTGGTAAAACCTGGGAAAAGATGGGCAGTTTACCAACGATTTGTGTGAAGGAGATTGCTATACAGGAGCGCGAGAATGATTTAGTTCTGGCAACATTTGGGAGAGGTTTTTATGTTTTAGATGATTATTCACCATTACAGAATTATGATATTGTTAGACCTGCTTTAGAGACTCAGGCAGCAGTTATTTTTCCTGTAAAAGATGGATTGGTTTATATGCAATCGACACCATTGGGACATAAAGGAAAATCGTTTCAGGGAGAAAGTTTTTTCACTGCCGAGAATCCGCCTGTGGGGGCTGTAATTTCTTATTACATTAAGGACGACTATAAGACAATAAAAAGCTTAAGAAAAGACCGTGAAGAGAAACAAAGTAATAATTACTATCCTTCGGCTGATAGTTTAAGACTTGAAGATAATGAGCCAGAGACTTATATTCTAGCGATTATTAAGGATTCAGAGGGACATATCATCAGACAATATAAACGCTCAGCAGTAAAAGGACACCAGAGATTAGTATGGAATGGAAGATTGGAACGCACCAGTCCGATTACATTTTATACCCCAGATCCGAGCAATCCATATGAGGGCGAAGATCAGGGACCAATGGCATTACCAGGTGATTATTCTATAGAGTTACATTTAGTAAAAAATTATCAGATTAGATTGTTAACAGGACCAGTGGGTTTTAAAATTAAAACCTTACAGCCATTAAAGTCGGATAATAATTTTAATAAAGAGTTATCTGATTTCAGAAGGGTAGTACTTGGCGTAGATGCATATTGTTCAGAGATTAAAAACAGACTTAGATTTGTTAAACAGGGAATTAATCAGATTTATCAGCAGGAGTTATTAAGGCAAATTGGTTTGATTGAAGAACAGTTGAGACAATATGATTTGAGTATGCATGGCGATGGCGGTATGGCATCCAGAGAATTTGAAACCCTTCCAGGTTTGATTGGTTCGCTGGAGGGTATAGTAGGAAATCTATGGGCTACAACAGACATGCCGACTTCTACATACACCAGCCGACTTAAAGAGATAAAGGGTAACTTTAAAACTGTATATCAGCAGGTACAAACTATTGATACTTTGATGAAGTCGCTCGAACTACAGTTAGACAAAAACAAGTTTCCTTACACACCAGGTAGGCTACCTGACTGGAATGAGTAAGGAATTTGTGTACTAGTATATGATATGACTTGTTAATCAAGTTGGTTTACTGCATTGAGATAAAATTAACACCTTAGAATTCTGTCGATTAAATAATTTATTTAATCTATTATAGTACTATGTATTGCATAGTACTATAAAATTATTATACCTTTGCAGTATGGATTTAGAGAATACCCGTTCACAGATGCGCAAAGGCATACTAGAGTATTGCATACTCAGTATCATTGGGCAGCGTGAATGTTATGCATCCGATATTATAGAAGAGATGAAGAAGGCGCGCCTGATAGTAGTAGAGGGTACATTGTATCCATTACTTACCAGATTAAAGAATTCGGGCTTGTTACAGTATAAGTGGGAAGAGTCTAAATCTGGTCCACCGCGCAAGTATTACGCCTTAACAACAGAGGGAAAATTATTCATCAGCGAGCTCACACAAACCTGGGATGAGTTGAGTACAGCAGTAAACACCATTAGAGAAAAATAAAAACAAACCAGTATGAACAAAATCATCAGCGCCAACATTAACGGCTTCATTTTTAGTGTCGACGAGAAAGCTTACGATCATTTGAGACAGTATCTTGACAGCATCAGACAGAAGGTTAAGAATGAAGAAGTAATGACCGATATAGAGAACCGCATAGCCGAGTTATTTGATTATAAAATCAAGAACGGATCTCAGGCGATATTAATGAAAGATGTGGAAGAGATTATTGGTCAGATCGGTTCACCTGAGCAGTTTGGAGGTGAAGAGCAAGAAGAAGAGAAATCGCAGCGCAGCGAGAGCACCAGTTATCAGCGTCGCAAATACAGACGTTTATACCGCAACGAAGATGATAAAATGATAGGAGGAGTTTGCAGTGGATTGGCCGCCTATTTTGGCATAGATCCAATGCTGGTGAGAGTAGCATTTGCCTTATCCTTTTTTGCTTTCGGAACAGGATTTTTATTGTATATATTTCTGATGGTAATAGTACCAAAAGCAGTGACACCATCCGAGAAGTTAGAAATGATGGGAGAGCCTGTTGATTTTAACAATTTGGGCAAGACCATCGAGAAAGACATCAAGGATGCTTATGACAGATACAGACCAGAGGTGAAAACTGGTTTCGAGCGATTTCTGGAGATAGCCGTTAAAATTGGAGGCATTGTACTGTTCATTTTTGTGCTAAGTATAATTATACCTACCGGCTTCGGAGTTTTTGCCTCTATCGGCCTCGTATCATGGTTTTTGCCTGTAATTAGCAGTTATATCTTTATCAGTGAAACTCAGGCGGTGATTATTTTAATAGGATTAATCTTATTTCTTTTGGTGCCACTGGTAAGTGTGGCATATAAGATAATCCAGTTTTTGTTTAAGACCAGGCCGATGCACAGAGCCTTGTCTATTACCTTATCCAGTTTGTGGTTTATAGGGTTTTGTTTACTGGCTTATAGTACTTACAACACTGCCTCACAATTTTCAAACAGCACTTCGGTAAGCAGTAACGATACAATTACCAATACAGGCGGAACACTTGTCATACGCGCCAAGAATACAGGGGGAGATGCCGATTTTGAGTTCAGGTCAGGCGGTGTCAATTACACGCATTTTCAGAGTGAAGACGACCTGCGCGAGTTTCTGGATGACAAGATTGGTCGCAACATAGAACTTAGCATTGTCAGATCGTATACAGACAAGGCGGTTGTAAGTATTATAAAGCGTTCGAATGGCGAGAGCAGAAGGGCAGCGTATTTAAATTCAGAGAACATTAGTTACCATTACGAGTTTAAAGATTCCATCATTACCCTCGACGATTTTTTCAGATTAGACAGACAGAGTTTATGGCGCAACCAGCGCGTGAAAGTGGTAATTGCCATTCCAACTTCTCAGAAGTTTATAATTGATAGTAGTTGAGAGCCAATTTTTGACGAAGACACCATTGAGCGCGGAGAGAGACATAGCGACGAAGACAGTGTTTATGACAAAACTTTAGAGGTCAATGACAGAGGAGTGTTTGCGGGCTATATTCAAAGAAAATAAAAGCAGACAAATGATTTAAAGTGGAATAAATGGCTGTTTTTATTTGATTTAGAACAATTATACTACCATTTCATCCTCTCTTCGCATTCGCACTCGCTCTCATTCTCCGCCTCCCCAGTTTTCTTTTTAAAGGCCCTTTTAGTAAACGGTTTTGGCTAGATTTTATCAATGCTTAATAATTAATTGGAATAGTATATTATCCAAAAGAAAAGTTTAACTATGTAATAATCAGATTTTTAACGAATTGTTATAGTTAAAAATTACTATGAATAAAAGTTACATTAATGTTTAAGCAGAGAATTAACAAGAAAATAAAATATAATTTTGAAATACTATAGTCCGGGTAGTCGAAAACGGTAAAGAGTAGACAAAATCAAAATTTTATTTTTATGAAACCAAACAAAACCATTTTAACAATTATTGTGCTTTCAATTTGCACATGGATTCCTACAAAAGCTTTTTCTCAAGCACCTGACGTTCAAATAAAAATGTGTGGACCTACGGGTGGCACAAAAATCTTAGATGCAATAAAGATATCTTTAAAATGTAATCTTTGTTGTCAAGGAACCGAGCCATACACTTATGTGCCTATATATAAATGTATGCCTAACAAAAGCACTATTTGCGGTACAGATTTTTTATTATCTCCGCCAAACACATTCAATTATGGTACATGTCAAACATGTATAAATGTTACTTATATGACTGGTACTGTCCAAAATCCAGTTCGAATTAAAATTGAATTTCCTTCACTTGGAAAATATTGGATTGTAGGTGCTTATACAAATTTAGATTCAGATGAATTTAATGGAGTTGAGTTCAATTTATCTGATATTATTGAAGGTTCAACAGAAGGATTACCTCTATAGAAAATTCTACCAAGAATCATTTAAAGCCATTTTTTATTATATTCGTAATATGAAATTCAGAATATTATTTTTGCTACTTTTGTCATTTGAGTTGGCTAAGGGGCAACAGGTACTCACTGAAAATTCCTCAAATTATAGTGGAGTATCAAATTATCCAATTGAGTCTGTTAAAACATTGAACGGATATTTTTATAATTTGGTTTTAAATGATTCTATTCTTTATTCTGATACTATCTTTAGAAATAATGACTATAAGGCTCATACGCTTATTATTTCTTCAGATAAAATGAATAAACTAAATTGGTTTATTGATATTCCTAAAGGAATTTATAACGAAACTTTTAAGGTAAATGAATACTTCATTCAATTATTTGAGTATACCGAGTCTGAACTTTCAATTAGACAAAACAAAGTTCTTAACCCTCAAAATCAATCAATGTGGACTTTAATGCTAATTGATTCTAATGGAAATGATCTTAAGCTAATGAATATTGGAAATGAAATAAAAGATTCGGCAAATAGTAAATTATATCTAAATGGTTTTTCAATAAAAAACAATGGTAATTATTTAATAACAGGATATCAATTAGGATCGATAAGCTTGAGAGGAAATTTTTATTACAGCGATACTTTTATGTCTAAATATTTTTCATTAGAAATAGATGGTTCTGGAAATATAGTTGAGTACAAGAGTCATTTTCGCTGTTTAAATCCATATGGAAAGATTTCCAGAACTATTGAGAATAATAATAATTTGATTTTCGAGACAAGCTTCGACTCTTTAGAGATTCAAAATAAGTCTTTTTCAGTTTTAAATTTTGCAAATAATTATGTCAATGATTTAGCGTTAATTTCGATAGATAAATCGACTTCAAATATAATTAAGTATGCGTTGTTAATTGATTCATCAACTAATGGATATGCATCGAATAGTTCTATTATTTCTAAGGGAAACACAATATTGTGGCCAGTTAACAGTGCCACTAAGACATTAAAAGTTAATGATTCGATATTTGTTATTGAATCTGAGCATGAACAAGTTATACTTACAATAGATTTAGTAACATTTCAACCCTTAAGTACAATTTTTTTAAATGCGGAGAATCCGATTAATTATTCATTAGATTACTATAATGATACTTCATATGTTTTAACTTGTATTAATCCGGGAGCTTTCCTAAACGTCAATGATATTTTATATAATTTTCCCTTAAGTAATGCAACTGCTTTTATTGATTTGGAAAGAAATTTAGAACCCAATTTGATATATGTGGCATATGGTAAAGGCTATTCAATGAGATTGACTAGATTTACAAAGACAACTATGGAATTTTGGGCAAATTATTTCACAAATTCTTCTAAATTATCTTTGAAAAGCATTGATAAAATTCGAAATCAAAATTATTTAAAGTGGAGAATTCAATCAACTCATTATTCACTATCGAATTATACTTCCTTGAAAAATATACTTCAGTCAAATTTAACAATATTTCCAAATCCTTCTAGCTCAATAATAATTATTAAGGAAAAGGATGAATTTGAGAACTCTGAATATCAAATTTATGACCTCAAAGGGAATGAGTGTTTGACAGATTTGTTAGACACATCAGGTAGAATTCAAATAGATACTCTGCCTAATGGAATGTATTGGTTAAAAATTTGTAATTCGAAAAAAATTATTTTTAGAAAGTTTGTTAAAAATTAACCAAGCCAGATTTTATACCATAATTTTGTATAGATATTAAATTATTTGATATAATCTTTTTGTTAATATTGGATCTATGATTATTTACTGTATGAATTGATATACCTATTATTTCGGAGACTTTTTTACTTGAATGGTTTAAGCAAATAAGTTTAATAATTTCTACCTCTCTAGGACTAAAAATATTATCCTTATTTTTTTTATCCATTTTGAAATTTTTTTCTAAATTCGGATGAAGAAAGATTTTTCCTGCTTGAACCGCGTTAATTGCTAATTCAAATACACTAAATTCAGTTGTGCTTGTTAATATACTTGTTGCACCATTCTCTATATATCTTTTAAAATTTTTATCAGAATTTTCATCTGTAATTAGAATTATTTTTAAGTAAAGATTTAAGTCTTTTAGAAATGATAAAATAGAAAGAGGTTTTAATAATTGATTTTTTAAATTAATTATAATAATGACATTACTATTTCTTAATTTTAAATTTAGCAAGTTGTCTGCATGTTGCTCAATTATAATTTTATAAGGTAATTTATTTAGATAGTGTATGATTCCATTTCTAGATAGTATATTATTATCAGAAATTATAACTCTTATTGGCTCATTTGTTTTAGTAATTCTATGCATCTAGTAGTTAAGTTTTGAACAAAAATAAAAACAAAATTTTCACTTACCAAAAAGTGAATACCAAAATCACCCAAAAGGGTGATGAATTTAATCCTTTTGGGTGAGGGTTTCACAGTAAATTTTCTAAAAAATTTATGTCTCTCATTCTCCGCCTCCCCAGTTTTCCCTATCTAAACTTCTATAGTGAATGGCTTCGGCGAGGTGTTCAGTAAGGATAACGGCACTGCTGTCGAGATCGGCGATGGTGCGGGCAACTTTCAGAATTCTGTCATATGCTCTGGCACTTAAATTTAGGCGTTGCATAGCTGTTTTTAACAACTGAGTTCCAGCTTCGCTAATGCCACATAATGACTTGATTTGATTGCCAGGCATCTGAGCATTGCAATAGATACCTTCTTTGTTTTGAAATCTCTGTAACTGTATGGCTCTGGCATTGATCACTCTTTGTCTGACGGTTTGACTTTTTTCGTTGTTTCTTCTTGAAGAGGAGAGTTCTTCGAAGCTCACAGGCGTAACCTCGATATGAATATCGATTCTGTCTAATAGCGGTCCGCTAATTTTACTGAGGTATTTTTGAACCACCAAACTACCACAGGCGCATTCGCGTTCAGGGTGATTGAAGTAGCCACAAGGGCATGGATTCATGCTTGCCACCAGCATAAAACCAGCAGGATAATCCACCGAGAATTTAGCCCTGGCAATATTGACTTTCCGATCCTCGAGGGGTTGGCGCATCACCTCCAGAACTGTGCGCTTAAACTCAGGCAATTCATCCAGAAAAAGAACGCCATTATGGGCCAAAGAAATTTCTCCGGGTTGTGGACTATTTCCACCACCTACTAATGCAACGTCGCTAATGGTATGATGAGGTGCCCTGAATGGTCGATGTACCACCAAACCCTTACCATCGTTTAAACGGCCTGCTACAGAGTGAATTTTGGTTGTTTCTAAAGCTTCACTTAAAGTCATGGGAGGCAAAATACCTGGCAGACGTTTTGCGAGCATGGTTTTACCTGCTCCGGGCGGTCCGATAAGAATGATGTT
>JBJTNS010000015.1:0-8759 GCA_046074245.1 Chitinophagaceae bacterium
TATTCTTTAACATTTTCCTCTGCATCATATAAAATTATACTGTTGCCCTCTGATTGGCCAAAACGCCATGATTTAGAGGTGCCATTGTTGTCATTGGTGCTGTGGTTAACCATGGTAAACACTCTGTTGTACTTCATCTTAAGGGTGTCCTGAATTGTGCAGCTCAGAGTTGCCCTTCCTTCGCGGTCGTATTGATAAATGATTTTAGAGGTATAGGTCTTACCCCTCTTTGGGATATAAGTATAAACTTCTGTGATCTCTGCTATTCCCGATTTTTTAACCATAGAATCTGCCATCGGCGAACTATATGTGATATTATTCTGAAGAAAGTACTGAGATTGAGCATTAAAACTGATGAGTAAGAATGCAATCATACCTGGAAATTTTTTCATATGCCAAATATACTAAAATTTTAAAACATCATAATTCAGATTTTATTGCCTTTATCGAGATTTTAAAAAAACAAATTGATTGATTATGTGTTTAAACCTCATGCAAAAAACCTATTTAATTGCCGGCGGTTCGAGTGGTATCGGTAGAAGTTTGTATCAGCAACTCACAGAATCTGGTCACCGAGTAATAGTACTTTCCAGAGAGCGACGCGATTTGCCGGAATCTGCCGAACATTATTCGGTCGACTTTTCATCGGCGGAACTTATTCTGCCCGAAATTGATGCAGAATTACATGGCATCGTTTATATGCCAGGAAGTATTTTGTTAAAACCATTCAGAAGTATTGGTCGTGCCGATTTTCTTGCCGATTATCAGTTAAATGTTCTAGGTGCAGTTGAAACCATCAGAAAATATCAGTCTTTGTTAAGCAAATCTCAGGTCAGCTCCATTCTTTTAATGAGTACGGTTGCTGTGGGTACCGGTATGCCATACCATAGTTTAGTAGCTTCGAGTAAGGGTGCAGTAGAAGGATTAACAAAAGCTTTGGCTGCAGAATTGTCTCCCAATATCAGAGTGAATGCAATTGCTCCATCACTCACAGATACACCACTTGCTGAAAAATTATTGAACACTGAAGAAAAAAAACAAGCAGGAAAAGAAAGACATCCCCTGAAACAAATCGGACAGGCAGAGGATATCGCCTCTTATATGTCTTGGCTTTTGTCTGACTCCGCTAAGTTTATTACCGGGCAGATTCTTTCTGTGGATGGTGGTATGGGGAATTTGAGAAAGTAAAAATAATTGTAATTTTGCGAACTGAAATGCAAGATAAGTTTAATCAGTTAAGAGGAGAGATTGACCACTTACGTCAGGAAATCATTAACCACAGGGTATATAAAAAAATTCAAACTGCGGATGATCTTAAAATATTCATGCAATTCCATGTCTTTGCAGTCTGGGATTTTATGTCACTATTGAAAAGCCTTCAAAACCATCTTACTTGTACAACTGTGCCCTGGTTTCCGACTGGTTCTGCTGAAACCCGTTTTCTAATCAACGAAATTGTTGTAGGAGAGGAGTCAGATGTCGATATGAATGGACAGAGAATTAGTCATTTTGAGTTGTATCAGAAAGCCATGGTGCAGGCCGGAGCATCAGTGAATTCAATCGAACAATTTGTGAAGGCGCTTAAAGATGAACATACTCTGCAGGAAGCTTTTGATATCGCAAATGCGCCTGAAGCCGCTTCAGGTTTTGTCAGACATACATTTGAAATCATCGATTTAAACAAACCACATGTTCTTGCCGCTGTATTTACTTTTGGCAGAGAAGATCTGATTCCTAACATGTTCCTCTCCATTGTTAATGATCTCGGGGCCGAATGGCAGGAGTCGTTTTCAGTGTTTAAATATTATCTGGAGAGACATATTGAAGTTGATGGCGACCATCATTCTCATCTTGCCATGGCAATGACTGAAGAATTACTTGGCAATGATTCTGAAAAATGGGCTGAAGCAACAGAGGCTGTTAAGTCATCGCTCAAACAACGAATTGCTCTCTGGGATGGAGTGCTGAACCAGATTGAACAATCTGTCAGTCTAAAAGCTTAAGCTTTAAATCTTTTTAAGAAAAGACGACCTTTTAAACGTTTGCTGCTCTGGTGTAAGCCCCAGAAAAGCGGCACCAGTGAGGCTATAAACAAGGTCATTTTAATCCATAACATGGTACCAACCGGATCAACCAGTGGCGTATTGGGAAATAGATTTTGAATGCTGCCGGCTGAGTTAGGCAAAAGAATCATCACAAAAATAAAGCTGAAAAACAAGGCGTATAACGAAACCTCCAGAATCAGGGCGAGTTGTTTGTGTGATTCTGTATCCATAGTACCCGGACCGAACAGAGACTGGATATTATCTATTCTCGATTTTGGATCTATTAAATAAGGATGAGCTTTTAAATGTTGATTGTTTTGCTGGCTAATCATTCTGTGTTATGTTTTGTTTTTAGAGGTTTGGTGTAAATAAGGCCTTTTTTTGTGTTTTCTGAGGCAAATATAAAAACTGTCTTTAAGATGCAACATGACCGCCCTCAGTATTTCATGTTGATAACCGATAGTATTTGTGGAATCTGCTTCTTTTAGTATTTACGATGAAGTTTCTTAATGTTTGATTTTCTTGTGTTTGTAATTTGTGTTTCACCTCTAAGGGTGATAGATGGCTGATTGATACACTTTAAAAATTTTCTGTTAATAAATGAAAGTAAAAAATTATTTCTGAAGGCAATAACTAGCGCTTTCAGGGGCAAAATTCCTTTTTAGCTGTCAAGTAATCAATACCTTAAAGTTAAGATTTTCGAATTTTCTAAATTCTCTGTTAGTCGGTTTACATTAACTTAAACCTTAAAAAATCTTTAATTTTAATTGTGTCAATAAAATTTAATTCACTGAAAATCAATGAGTATAAAAATAATTGTCGACCAGTTGCAGCATTTGTCCGACAGAGAATGTCGAATGTATTGAAAGCTGTAATTCATGTTAATGTTGTTTGTTCCAATTACGAGTGTGTTAACAAAGTTCATTGAAGGGCGGGCATTCTGTTTTTTATTATTCATCAAAGTGTTGTTTATTTGCTCTATACTATCCGCCCGCCCTGCAATGATTCAAACTCATACAGCTCAAGTCATTATAATTGACGATTTTCACCCTGTTTTTTTAGAACAACTAAGTGCTGCGGGAATTACGTACCACTATCAGCCCGACTTTAAGAAAGAAGATGCCCCGCTTGCTTTGATGAATTATCCAATCGTAGCAGTGCGTAGTAAAATTGAATTTAGTTCTGAACTGATAAATCAGTTACCCGACCTGAAATGCATTGCCCGTGGTGGCGCAGGTATGGATAATATCGATGAAGCCTATGCTTTAAGTAAAAATATAACACTGCTTAATGCACCGGAAGGTAATCGCGATGCCGTGGCCGAACATTGCATTGGTTTACTTATTGGCATGAGTAAAAAAATTGTTAAATCCCATAACGAAGTAAGCCAATTTGTCTGGAACCGCGAAGACAACAGAGGGTGGGAAATAAAAGGCAAAACGATAGGGATTATAGGTTTTGGAAATACTGGTTCTACCTTGGCTAAAAAATTATCCGGCTTTGATTGTCAGGTTGTTGCATATGATAAATATGTAAGCGCCATCCAGTCAGATTTTGCCACTCTATTGTCACTAGACGAACTTTTAAGTCAGTCAGATGTCGTTAGTTTTCACGTACCACTGACCTCAGAAACCAAGGGAATGATCAACGCAGAGTTAATCGCTAAAATGAAAACCGGAGTAGTACTTTTAAACACCTCCAGAGGAATGGTCGCCAATAACCGTGCGATATGGGAGGGTATAAAAGGTGGAAAAATAAGCAGCTATGCCTGTGATGTGCTGGAGAACGAAAACTTTGATCGCCTGAGTGGTGACGAAAAGCAACTAATTACTGAAATGACATCTGGTAATCAAGTGATTATGACACCACACGTTGCTGGATGGTCGAAAGAAAGTTATTATAAAATCGGGGCAGTACTTTCAGAAAAAATTGCAGCCTTTACGATAAAAGCAAAAATTATTTAGATGAAAGTTGATTAATCAAAAAAAAACAGTGAAATTGCCTCACTTTTTAAAGAAAAATTAGAATAAAAATTGTTATTGTAAAAAAAATAAATATGAATATTAAATTTACACTCAAGTCACTGCTCATTGTTCTTATGGGTTTGGGCTGCTTCCTCAGCGCAGAGGCTCAGTCGAACACCGGAACAATCCGTGGTGTTGTTTACAGAGAAGGAAAGGTGAAAGCCAATGTTCCTATTATCCTGTTGAATGAATTCGGCGATTCGATAGCGATGGAGAAATCTGCTATCAACGGCGAATACTCTTTCAACAACATTACGCCTGGTCAGTACCAGCTCAGAGTTAATCAGGTTGCTGATGAAATGAAAGGTTATCTCGGTATGGAAGGCGATTTATTTGATTTATCCGTTGAGGGTAAAAAAATAGATGTGATTCTGATCCAGTACAAAATTCAGGATTTAGGTGGCGGTGAAAAAAGGACCGGTGTTAAAAAAGATCCGGAAATTAAAAAGACCGGTACAACCACTACAACAACCGATAAAGAAATTAAAAAGACCGGTTTGAGAAATGGTACAAGTATGGCATCTTATGCAGCAGGTACTACCGCTACAAGAGGTGGTGTTGTTGGTAGAGGTTCCAGAACTGACGGTACTGCAGTATACATGGATGGTGTCAGAGTGTCAAACGCTTCACTTACTCAGGGTATGAACGGACAAGTAGACGTAATGACGGCTGGTATTCCTGCTCAGTTCGGTGACTTCACTGGTTTGGGTATTTCCATTACTACAAAAGGTGGTGCAATCTCAGCCAGAAAAGCCGGATCAATAGAAGTAAGAAGCAGCAGCATGTTTAATCCATACCATTCTAACTTGATTGAAGGTTTCTATGCTGCTCCGGTATTGTGGAAGATTAACCCTGACTACAAATCAGGTAAAAGTAGTATCAAAAGAATTCCGGTAGCTGCCATGAACTTTGGTGCTAACTTTTCATATAACCGCGAACCAAGTCCTTCCTACATCGGATACTATGTGATTAAAGACGATGTTTTAGCAAATATCGAAAAGAATCCTTTATTGATTAACAGTGACGGTGCTTTCGTTCACACTGCGAACTACTTAACAGAAGCAGACTACGATAAAGTAAAAGTCAGACCCAATGTATATGCATTAAGTTCTAACGCTAACGCTAAATTTGATATCAAATTATCTGACATGGCTACTTTAACCATGTTTGGTAACTTCGCCTATTCTCAGGGTGTAAATGGTGGTAACAACATCATGGCTTACAAAAACAATCCGTTTTCAAGTAACACCTACACTTTAGGTTATGTAAAATATACACAATCATTTAAAGGTCCGGATTCTTTAGCAAAAGCGACAAGAACCACTTTAAATAATACAACCTTTACTCTGCGTTTCGACTACCAGTCGACCTGGGCTAAGTCTATGGACAACGACCACAGAGATAACCTATTTGATTATGGTTACATCGGTTCATTCAAACATTACCCAACTGAATTCTATTCATACTATGGTAACCTGAATAACCCTACAGGTCAGTCAAGAAGATTTGTTGATCAAAACGGAGATACTGTTTATTTAAGAAACTTCTGGGAGCAAACAGGTTTCAGAGATACTGCTATCAGATTCTCTCAGGCAGACATCAATACTGTAAGAGGTAACTACACTCAGGCATTATTTAATAAGTATGGTGAGTTTGGTGCCAATGTAACAAGTGATGCTCAGATCCTGCAAGGTTTAGGTTTGTTAAACGGATACAGTCCGAACAACATCTACTCTTTATGGAACACTCCGGGTACACCATTAGCTGGTTACAGCAAATCTCAGAGCGAGCGTTACACCTTATTTGCTATGGGTGAAACTGAAGTAAAAGGTGCTCTTAGCTCTTCTAAAAAAGCAGCTTCTGGTCACAAACTACAATTCGGTATTCAATACGAGCAATCAGTAGCAAGAGGTTATGGTTTAGGTGCAAACAACTTATGGCGCTTAATGTATCAGTATGCAAACAGTCACATCGCCGAGCTGGATAAATCTAATCCAATCTTATCATACGATGATAACGGTGTATTCCAGGATACCATCCGCTACAACCGTTTAGTAAACTCTTCAAAACAATCTAACTTCGACAGAAATTTCAGAAACAAATTAATCTCTGAGGGTGCTACCGATGTTTATGGTAAAAAAGTAAACGAACAAACCTTTATTGATATCAACTCATACAAGCCATCAGATTTCTCTCTGAGCATGTTCAGTGCGGATGAGTTATTAAACAATGGTAGTGCTGTCGTTCAGTACTATGGTTACGACCACCTTGGAAATAAATTAAGAGGCAAGCCAAGTGTGAACGATTTCTTACAAGATCCTAGCAGAAAAATCGGTGCATTTATGCCTATATATACTGCAGCATGGTTCCAGGATCAGTTCAACTTCAAAGATCTGGAGTTCAGATTAGGACTTCGTCTGGAAAGATATGATGCTAACCAGTCAGTATTAAAAGATCCATATTCATTATACCCTGTAAAACAAGCAGGTGAAGTGAGCGAAATAGATGGTAATGCAATCACTCATCCATCTAATATTGGTTCTGATTATGCTGTTTATGTTGATGATGTTAAAAACCCTAGAAAGATTTTAGGTTACAGAAAAGACAATGTATGGTATGATGAAAACGGAACTCAGTTATCTACACCAGATTATATCGCGAACAGAACCAGCAATGGTAAAATCGCTCCTTACCTGGTAGATCCAAACAATCAGAATGTAACAGCTGAGTCATTTAAAGATTACAAACCTAGAGTTAACATTCTGCCAAGGATTTTCTTCAAGTTCCCTCTGAACCAGAAATCATTGTTCTATGCATCATATGATGTATTGTCTCAAAGACCATCTGCTAACTTTGCAACCATCGATGATTATGTGTTTATGACACAAAAAGCAACTGATGCGATCAGCAACCCGGCATTAACTTCAAGATTAACCACCGACTATCAGATTGGTTTCAAACAACAGTTATCAAACAGCACATTATTAAACTTCATCTCTTACTACAGAGAAACAAGAAACGATATCAGTGCATTCCAGTATAACAATGCTTATCCTATCACTTACATTTCTTACAACAACTTAGACTTCTCAACAGTAAAAGGTCTGATTGTTGAAATGAACTACAGCAGTGAAAAGAATATTTCATTAACTGGTAACTATACCCTTCAGTTTGCTGATGGTACAGGTTCAAACATCAACTCTCAAAGAGCTTTGATTGCTTCTAACCAGCCAAACTTAAGATCTTTATTCCCACTAGGTGATTTAGATATTCGTCATCAGTTAAAAGCAATTTTCAACTGGGAGTTCTTCGACGGTAAAGGTGTAGGTAAAAAGCAAATCGAGAAAAGAAAATATCTTGGTCCGGTGATTGGAAAAACCAAAATCTTCTCTAACACCAACTTCAACACGGTGTTTACTGCAACATCAGGTTTGCCTTACACAGCAACTTCTCAACCGGTTCAATTAGGATCAGTTGATAGAGCGCCAATTAAAGGTACTCCATTCGGTTCTCGCTTGCCATGGCAATTAAATGTGAATTTAAACATTCAAAAAGACATCGCATTAAATTGGAAAACTAAAGAAGGTAAAGACAAAACAGGTTATGTTCAAGTATACTACTACGTAACCAACTTATTCAACACCAAAATTGTTTACGCTGTTAATCCTTACACAGGTTCTACTGCAGATGATGGATTCTTGAATTCACCAAAAGGTCAACAAGCCTTAGCGAACCAATTAAGTGCTGAAGCTTATAGTTTCTACTACAAAACAGCTGTTAACAGTCCATTTAACTATCAAACCCCAAGACTTATGTACTTAGGTGCTAAGTTCTTCTTCTAATAACCATGTATAAAAAATTAATGTTCAAGAATATGAAAAGTGTTTATCAAAAATTAGGCTTGTTCCTTGCACTTATCGGTCTTACTTCAGTTGCTCAAGCTGCTGAAATTAAAAACCTAAGTGGCAAAAACACTGGCAATACAGGTTCAGGTTCTGGCCTGGCTGAATTTGCCAATACCTGTAAGTCAGCTACCCAAAGTGCCGACTTAGATATCAATAACGTTCGTACCCGTATATTAAACGGTGGTGATATGTGGTGGGATTTAAATAACCCTAAATATGAAATACCAAAAGTATCTGATGCGAATAGTGTAAGAAAACATTCATTGTTTGCTGGTGCGCTATGGATAGGTGGTCTTGGTCGTGGTGATGGCAATTTGCGCATGGCTGCAATGACTTACCGTCAACGTGGTAATGACTTCTGGCCAGGTACTCTAGATATGAATGATGTTAGTACAGATCCATCTCGTTGTGAAGGTTGGGATAAAATGTACAAAGTAACAAGAGAAGAGTTGTTGAGACAACAAACTTCTGGTAATGTCGACTTAGCTAAAAACATTTTAGATTGGCCTGCATATGGGAACAACAGTATACCTTTTGGTAGCAACCAAACAACTGACTTAGCGCCATATTTTGATGCTGACAGTGTTCCAGGTTATAACCCTTATGCTGGTGACTATCCAATTTTGGATCCAACCCGTAGCGCAGATAAGAACTTGCCAAAAGATCAACCAGACCAAATGATTTGGTTTGTTTACAATGACCGTGGTAATGTGCACTCTGAAACTGGAGGTATTCCAATTGGATTAGAATTGCAAACTACAGCTTTCGCTTTCCAAACAAACGAC
>JBJTNS010000016.1:0-3620 GCA_046074245.1 Chitinophagaceae bacterium
GGAAATTGTAACATTGGATACATTTTTCCTTCTGGCTGTACATAGAATTTAATGGCCTTTACTTTAGATGAATCCATTAAGATAAGCATCTTTCCGCATGCCACTTTGTTAACCCCGGTATACTCTGCTGAGTCAGTTTCATTGTCTCTTAAATAATAAATACTTTCTGCATTCCCCTCAACTAATACAGATTTTAAAGCATTGCTGTCAAACCTGTTTATCATCTCTTTGCCAGAAATCTGGTTATATGACCCTGTAACGACCTCAGATGCTAAAAAAGCACTTTCAGATACTCTCAGTGTATTGATTTTGCTGTTCCTGAGAAAAATAAACATGGTGTCTCCACTAATTTGATTCTTTCCATTCCACAAAATCGGATCATTAAATAAACTGATGGTCGAGTCGTTAAACGCATACTCCAAAGAATCGCAAACTCCCTGTAAATCCTTCTGAAAAACTGAGGCTTTCTTGTAGGCCCTCATGCGTTTGTCTAATGAATCATTCTTAAAATAAAATGTTTCTGCCATCACATATAAGGTGTCTTTGTCTTTTGCCTGCATTGCCATTGGAGCTACAGTGACAAAACTCTCGTTGGTCTTCTGATAGTACTCGCCTTTCTGCCCGTAAACAGTAAAAGATTCACTTGAATCGCATAGCCTGATATTTCCCAAACCTCTGCCATAGCCTAACTTTCTGTCGTAAAATAAACTATCTGCTAAAATGCTGGATTTCTTGCTGTGAATCTGGGCACCTTTGTTAAATTCTGCTTTCTCACTTACTGTGTTATACCAGCCGCTGTTGCAAATAATGGTGTTTTCTTTGGAGACTATGCGTGTCGGACCAAAAAAGTAAGCCGTTCTGCTACTTGCATAGTAATCAAGCGTGTCGCTGCTCATGGTGTAATCCGGACTCTTCAGCTGGACTTTATCTTTGAAATTAAAAATATTGCTACGCCTGTTATAATACCCTTTCCTGCTTTTTAATGTATTCTGCTCGCTGAGAATATCTGCACCTTTAACGTAATACCCTACCTGATTTTTGATGTTGTACTGCAATTCTGTAGAAAGCAATGTCATATTCTGATCCTGTAAAATAACATTTTTTCCGGTCACCATTGCAGTCTTTTCGGCTTCTGTGTACCGGAGATAATCTCCTCCAGATAAGGTAAAAGTGTCTGGCTGATAAATATAAATATGGCCAAATCCCTCAATTATTCCCTCATTGCCTTTTCGAATTGCAGAATCACATTGAATAACCACTCCATCGTGTCTGATCACGACATTACCGACAATATAGGTAAAATTCTTTTTCTGATCTACACTTAGCTTTTCTCCACCAGTAATCTCGACATTAGTTTGAGCCGATACTTTGAAGGAGAACATCAAAAGTATCCCTAAAACTATCTTTTTTATGCGGTCTAATGTCATTGTAATCGTATAATTCCTGATTTGCTTACCTTTGTCAAAAGTAATGCCATGGTTTCTGAATTCGAGCATTTTATTAAAAAAAACACACTTTTCAATCGCAAACATAAGCTATTGCTAGCTTTGAGTGGTGGCATTGACAGTGTTTGTCTTTTTTATTTATTGCTTCAATCAGGATTCAACTTTTCAGTTGCTCATTGTAATTTCAGTTTAAGAGACAAAGAAAGTGATGAGGATGAAAATTTTGTTAAAAAACTGGCAGCAAAACATAAAATCACCTGCCATACCACACGCTTTGACACGCAGATGCTTGCCAGAAAAAATAAAACAGGCATTCAGGAAACCGCAAGAAATCTCAGGTATCAATGGTTCAGCACGCTGCTAAAAGAACATGCATACGACAAACTGCTTACCGCCCATCACCTGGGTGATAATACCGAAACAATGCTGATCAATTTAATCAGATCAACTGGTGTCAGCGGATTGCATGGTATTACAATAAAAACCCATCAGATTTGCCGTCCTATGATGTTTACTAACCGAAGTGAAATTGAATCTTTTGTTAAGAAAAATCATATCCGATACAGGGAAGACAGTAGCAATCAAAACGATTATTATTTGAGAAATGCTCTGCGCCTTCATGTTGTACCTGAACTTAAAAAAATAGAACCTCTCGCTGATAAAGCCTTTTTTAAATCAAGTCAGGAAATCTCAGAATTTGAAACAATGTCCCGTTTTTTAATGCATGAAAAATGGGAAAAAATATGTGTCTTTAAAAATCATTCATATTTTATTTCAGATGATATTTTTAGTTTGCCTGCCGAAATCGCATCTGCTCTGCTCTATTACAATCTGAAACAATATGGCTTCAGCAGAAATCAGACAAATGCCATTGCCAGTTCAGAATCCGCTAGTCCCGGTTTTAGCCAATTTTCTGCAGAATGGGAAATAATCAGAGAAAGAAAGGGCTTCATTCTACAGAAAAAACAAAGCACTCAAAAAATTTTAGAAAAAATTTCAATTGAATCTAAAAAAGTTGTTCTGGATAGACTAACATTTGATATTCATACAATTGATAAAAATGAGGTACAACTTGGTCAATCAAATTGTCTATTTTTTGATGCAGGTAAAATCGCTTATCCATTAATAATCAGAAACTGGACTTCCGGTGACAAAATTCAGGTGTTGGGCATGAAAGGCAGAAAAAAAGTATCTGATATTCTGACAGATAGAAAAATTCCACATACAGAAAGAGCTCAGCAATTAGTGATTGAAGACGCCAAGGCCAATTTGATCTGCATTTTGCCTGATATTGTATCAGAGACCTGTAAACTGGACGCTCAAAGCACAGTGGTTTTGCGTATTCGCATGAATCCCGCTAAATTTGTGAATCCAATTACAACTGATAAATGAAAAGACCTCTAATTCTATTAATTCTACTAACACTTTTTTCTTTCTCTAAACTATCTGCTGAATGTGTCCTGGTTCCTTTAAGCCTCCAGGAAAGAGTCAATGCCTCCACTCTGATTGTTGAAGGTATTGTGCAATCAAAATCCTGTCACTGGAACAGCGATCAGACAATGATATATACTAAAAATTCTTTCCAGATTTCTAAAATTTTTAAAGGCTCTCAGTTGATTTCCAATTACACCATCGATGTTATTACCATGGGTGGAGTAATAGGCGACAAAGCTGTAAAAGTTGAACCTGAACTGGAACTGGAAACCGGAGACATTGGTATATTAATGCTGGTCCAGAAAAATGGAGAATGGGTACCTGAAAGCGGACCGCAGGGATTTATTAAAATTGATAAACATACGATCGAAGCTTCAGATGTCTTTAATACTTATGCCGCTTTTTCGATTCAACCACTTATTCTTAGCTATACCAAACAAAATATTGTAACAATCAACGCTCAGCTAACCAATGTAAGCATTAATTCTAAAAGAGCTGCACCTTCAATCAGCTCAATTTCTCCTAAAACAGTTAATGCAGGAACATCAAGTGTACTAACCATCAAAGGCACTAATTTCAACTCTGTCATCGATACCAGTTCTGTTCAGTTTAAAAATGACTTCGTTACCACGGGCTGTTTCAACGGTGCTTTCGTGGAGATGGACGGATACCTCTTTTACCCTGACTCATCGAACGTCAGGAACTCAGACCTGAACAGCCTTACCTCCTACACATCCACCT
>JBJTNS010000017.1:0-20072 GCA_046074245.1 Chitinophagaceae bacterium
TTTCATCACACTAAAACAAGGCGAACGCCATCGTTTAATAGGATTGGAAAACTGGGGAATTGTAGCCGAAATTTGGCAACATACCGATGTCGAACATCCTTCAGATGAACAAGATATTGTACGTGTACAAGATGATTTTGGAAGATAGAATGCCCCGTGCATTTGCCCCTTCTCTAAATCTGAATTAACTACATTGAGTACTTTCTCTCGGAATCAACGCACTTTTAAGAATAACCCTATCGGGAAGATCATTTAATTGTTTTTTCTCAATCATCCTGATCAAAATGGAAGCTGCTTCTTTTCCAATTTCATAAGCGGGCTGGGTAATGGTAGTTAATGAAGGAGCAAGCAAGGAAGCAGTTCTAAGATTAGAAAAACTTAATATCTTAACATCCTGCGGAATACGAATCTCTAAATCTTTGCAGGCCTGATATGCGTTAATTGCCAACTTTTCAACGGAGGCAAAAATAGCATCGGGGGGATTAGTGGATTCTAACAGATTTCTGATAATTTGATAATTTCTGCTGTCATCATTGCCACAATCTATAATTAATTCGGGCTCAGACTTAAGGCTACTCTTTTCCAAAGCATTGATATATCCGTTCATACGCTTATTAATGATGGATAAATGCTTAGAAGCAGCTAAAAATGCGATGCGTTTACAATTGGCATCAATTAAGTGCTTGGTTGCATTAAAGCCGCTTTCATAATCATCAGTAGTTACTTTCCGAAATGGCAAATTCTCATACACCCTATCAAAAAAAACAATAGGAATATCAATTTCAGACAAAGCTTCTAAATGCGAATTATTTCCTGTTTCACTACAAATAGACATTAAAACACCATCTACTCGGCCGTTTCTTAAATGGTTAATGGTAGATATCTCATCGTTTAACGCCTCATGAGTTAAGTAGGTTAATACATGATAACCCATCTCCCGGGCAATATCTTGTATTCCATCTATCGCAAGAGCAAAAAAATTGTTTGATATTTCGGGAATAATGACAGCGATGGTCTTACTACTTCTTTTTCTTAAGCTACTGGCAAAAGGATTAGGCTGATAATTCAGCTTCTCCGCTAAAGCTTTTACTTTATTCTTAGTCTCCTGACCAATTTCATAACTATCTCTTAGTGCTTTTGAAACCGTAGAAATAGATAGATTAAGTTCTTCGGCTAAAGTTTTAAGATTGGCCTGCTTCATATTATCTAATTACTCAAAGTTATATTATTTTGGATATTATTTGATTATAAATTAAACAGGTGATCAAACGAAATCGTTTTCGCATTTAAGTGTAGTTTATGCTATTAAAAAGATAGATTTTAGCAGCGAACTAAAACCAATTTTTCTAAACATCCATGTACAGTTACTTTGATCAACTAAGTCAATTTTCTTCTAAAACAGCTATTGTATCAGGCCAGCAATCATACACCTATGAACAATTACTGACAAGTTCTGCCCAAATTGCCGCATGTCTTCTAAATGGCAATAAAGATCTGGCTGAAAAACGGGTAACCTTTATGGTAAACCCTGGATTTAATTATGTAGCTGTACAGTGGGGAATTTGGAGAGCAGGCGGGGTGGCCGTTCCTTTGTGTATTACTCAGCCTTTAAATGCCTTGCAATACGTTATTGAAGACACTCAGGCGGCTATCATTATTGCCGATGAAGACTATGCAGCATTATTAGACCCTTTGGCCGCGGAGAAGGCCAAAACTTTTTATCAGACTTCCGAACTACTTTCAGCTAAGAATGCAACCCTCCCCCAATTAAATGGAGCGAGAAAAGCGATGATACTTTATACCAGTGGAACCACCAACCTGCCCAAAGGCGTAGTAAGCACTTTCGCTAACCTGGAGGCACAAATTAGTACACTAGTTAAGGCTTGGGAATGGACATCAAGCGACTACACGCTTTGTTTATTGCCCTTACATCATGTGCATGGTATAGTGAATGTAGTATGCTGCTCACTCGCCGTAGGGGCTACCTGCGAATTTTTAAATAAGTTTTCAGCAGAAACTGTTTTCGAGATCTTTAAGCGCAAGCAGGTTAATGTATTTATGGCTGTTCCTACCATTTATTATAAACTTATTGCCTGTTGGGATACACTGAACTCATCAGAACAAAAAGAAATAAGATCAAGTTTGGATACTTTCCGATTAATGATTTCTGGTTCGGCAGCTCTACCTGTTACGGTAATGGAACGTTGGAAAGAAATTTCGGGAAATACCTTATTAGAGCGTTATGGCATGACCGAAATTGGAATGGCCATAAGCAATCCGTACAGAGGGGAAAGATTACCAGGCTATGTCGGCATGGCTTTACCGGGTGTAGAAGTACGACTGGCTGCCGAAGACGATAGCGAAGTACTAAATGAACCCGGAGAAATTCAGATTAAGGGTAAAAATGTGTTTTTAGAATATTGGCAGCGCCCAGAAGAAACCCAAAAATCTTTTACTGCTGATGGCTGGTTTAAAACCGGCGATATTGCATCTCTTGAAAAGGGGTATTATAAGATTTTGGGGCGAAACTCTACCGATATCATCAAATCTGGGGGTTACAAAATATCTGCTTTAGAAATTGAAGAGGTATTAAGAACTTATCCGGATATATCTGACTGTTCGGTTGTAGGTATAGAAGACGAGGAATGGGGAGAGTTGGTAGCTGCCGCATTAGTTGCAGACCAGACACTCGATACAGCCAAATTAAAAACCTGGATGAGAGAGAAAATGGCACCTTACAAAACCCCTAAAAAGTATTTAATTCTTAAAGAACTGCCCCGAAATGCAATGGGTAAAGTAACCAAAAATGATTTGAAGAAATTATTCATTAAAACACATTGAAATGAAAATATATGGAGTAGCTATACTTGCAGCCTGTTTCCTAACCGGTCAGTTTATTGGAGAATTAATTGGTGAGTGGATTGGCGTTGATGGAAATGTGGGAGGCGTAGGCTTTGCCATGCTTTTCCTGATTTTACTAGGCGGATGGATGAAAACGAAAGGGTATTTAGACACCGATCCTGAACGGGGAATCCTTTTCTGGAATGCCATGTACATACCGGTAGTAATTGCCATGTCGGCCACTCAGAATGTGAAAGCTGCTTTAAGCGGCGGATGGGTTGCAATAACCGTAGGTATTGCAGGCACCTTAATTAGTTTTCTCCTGGTACCGCTAATTGCAAGTATTGGGAAATCTAAGCGAGAGGAAAACGACGATTTATATATTTAATAAAGCCATCAGAAAATGAACATCATTGAAAAAATAGCAGATAAAAACGGGCTTGTTGTAGCTTTCCTTTTGGTGGGGCTAATTACTTATCTCTCCTTTTGGTTTTCAAAAAAACTGACCGGTAATAAAATTCCCGGATCTGCCATTGCCATTACAGCAGGCTTAATTTTAGCTTATTTTGGAGGCAAAAAAGGCATTGCCGATGTTCCAATTTTTACGGGCATGGCCCTTTTGGGTGGCTCCATGATGCGTGATTTTTCTATCGTAGCTACCGCGATGGGTGCCAGCTTCTCCGAAATCAAAAGAACGGGGTTAACAGGTATATTATCTCTTTTTCTGGGTGTGGTTCTATCTTTTTTTGTTGGCGGGTCTATTGGCTATGCAATGGGCTTTACCGATGCGAAAAGTTTTGCAACCATTGGCGCCGGAGCCTGCACTTTTATTGTGGGGCCCATTACCGGATCGGCCTTAGGGGCTAGCTCTGATGTTATTGCCATTAGTATCGCCATAGGTGTGGTTAAGTCTATCGTGGTAACCATTGGCACACCGCTAATAGCACCCAGAATTGGCCTAAATAACCCACATACGGCAATGATTTACGGTGGCATGATTGGAACCACCAGCGGTGTTGCTGCCGGCTTAGCAGCAACCGACGTAAAACTAGTTCCTTATGGAGCGCTTACAGCTACTTTCTATACCGGTCTGGGTTGTCTGCTTTGCCCTTCACTACTCTATTTTATCATTAATCATTTGATTTAATTTCTTCCAAAATGAGATTCATAAAAAATATATTCTTATCTGCCCTGGCCACAAGCGCTATCATCTTATCCTCTGGCTGTTCTACACTATATCAATATAGAAATAGCACCAGTACGCCCAAATGGGCAGGGGAAATTGCCAATTTCGAAAAACTGGACAAGACAGAAATTTACGCTAAGGACGCCATACTTTTTACAGGAAGTTCAAGCATTAGAAAATGGACTACTATTCGCGAGGACATGGCTCCATACCCGGTAATTTCACGTGGATTTGGCGGCTCTAAACTGGAAGACCTGGCTTTTTATCTCGATAGGATTGTAAGCCCGCACCAGTTCAGGGCATTGGTTATTTTTAGCGGTACCAACAACCTAACAGGTAAAGAAACTGATGCTAAGCCAGAGGAACTGTTAAAACTGGCTCAATATATTAAACGAAAAATCAGGTCTAAATATCCTGAAACACCTGTTTTTTGGATTGCCATTACGCCTACAAATGCTCGCATAAAGGCCTGGCCACAGGTTCAGGAAGCCAATCGACTGGTGAAGAAGATGTGTGAGACCTCTCCGAATTTTCATTTCATAGAAACTGCTGATGCTTATTTGGGTAAGGATGCCAAACCCATTAAAGAGCTGTTTGTAGATGACCAGATCCACCAAAATGCTGCCGGATATTCCATTTGGACTAAAATTATAAAGAAAGAGCTGGATACTTACCTTAAATAACAGGCTAACTACTTTTCTGAATAGCGTTTTGAGATAGGGCTTAAGCTCTTTTTATAACCATATGGGAGCACCTTAACTCACGGCTTGCACTCATCCAGCTCCCTTCTTAAACATCGAGGTGTAGGCTAAACATACTTTATAAAAACAGCTTAGCGTTTTTTCTAAAGGCATGAAGCTCACCAAAGCTTATCCTTAACTATTAGGAATAAATAAAGCTGTACTTTTATTAGAAATTGCCGCTTATAATAAGCGCTATTACCTACTCCCCTAATCGGACTTTTGATCGTAAAAGACAAAAAATAGCTGTCAGAAGAAAGTACAAAGCGATGAAAACGTTTTCGTAGAATTTTGCGAATAAATAATTAATAATCAGGCGTATAATTTGGCTGGACAGACTACAATATCTAGTTTCAGGCCACCAATTATAAATCGATTACTTTTTTATTATCACACACTAATCAATTAAGCAGCCTGAGTTGTTTTAGGAGGTTTAATTCGTGCTAAAAACAAACTAAGAGTGTGTTCTTAATAATTAATTGTTTTCTGATTTACAACTTACTTTTTAAAATAAGAACTAACTGAACAGCCAAAAAACATGAAACAATTTTACAAAAAATGGTTTTATCCACTAATTACCATCTTCTTATTAACGGCCTATACCCCACTCTATTCACAAAATGCAATAAGAGTAAGCGGTACCGTTAAGGACGCAACCGGAGAAACTTTGCCTGGAGTAAATATTAAACTTAAGGGTACAAACAAAGTGGTAATTTCGGATATAAACGGTAAGTATAGTCTGGAAGTACCAAATGAACAATCGGTATTGGTATTTAACTACATCGGCTTTCTAACACAAGAAAGGACCGTTGGTAGAAATACTAATATCACCGTGGTATTATCTGTAGAGTCTAAAAACCTAGATGAAGTAGTTGTAGTTGGATACGGAGAGGTTGCCCGGAGAGATTTAACAGGTGCGGTAGGCTCTGTTAAAATGAACGACTTGCAAAAAGCACCTGTACGCTCCTTCGAAGAGGCTTTAGCTGGTCGTTTAGCCGGTGTAAATGTAACTTCATCTGATGGTCAGCCGGGCTCAGATATCAATATTGTAATTAGAGGAAACAACTCCGTTACTCAAGACAACTCCCCCTTGTATGTAATAGATGGTTTTCCGATCGAAAATCCAAATAACAATGCTATAGATCCCAACGACATCGAATCTATAGAAGTATTAAAAGACGCATCTGCTACTGCAATTTATGGTGCCAGAGGCGCCAACGGAGTTATTTTAATTACCACTAAACGTGGAAAAGAGGGCAAAACGGTTATTTCATACAAAGGATATTATGGTACTCAAGAAGTTATTCAGAGAATGAAAGTTCTGGAGCCATATGATTTTGTGAAATATCAAATATTACGGAATCCAACTACAGCTCCACAAATTTATACCGGACCGGCCACTGTAAGTAACGGATGGAGCAGCGACCGCACCGTTGAATATTATAAAGATATGAAGGGTGTTGACTGGCAATCTTTGCTCTTTCAGCAAAGCCCAATGGCAAACCATTCTTTATCTATAAGTGGAGGTACAGCAGCTACTAAATACTCTGTTTCCGGATCGTTATTAAAACAAGAGGGCGTTATTATCAACTCGGGTTACAGCCGTGCTCAAGGAAAATTCACCTTAGATCAGGATATCAACAATAATCTTAAATTAGGAATTACCACGAATTACAGTGCGCTTAAAGCAGATGGAACTATTCCTTCTGAACTCAGTGGTTCTGACAACCGAACCAGTTTACTAAATAGTGCATGGGGATATCGTCCGGTAACTCAGGGGAATATAGAAGACTTAGAAGAATTGGATACCGATGAATTACTCGATCCAACCTCTGCCGACGGCTTATTTAATCCGGTTACTAGTGCATTAAATCAATACAGGGTTAGAAAAAGTTCAGTATTATCAACTAACGCTTATGCCGATTATAAATTCTGGAAAAACTTTAAATTAAGAGTCACTGCAGGCTTTACGCAGCAAACCAACAGAAACGAAGTATTTAACAACTCTAAAACGCGATCTGGAAGTCCTAATACGGTATCAGGAAGAATTAATGGAGTAAATGGGTCTATCGATATTCTTGACCGTAACAGCTACTTAAATGAAAACACCCTGACCTACACTAAAAAAATCAACAAAAATCACAAAATAGATGTTTTGGGAGGTTTTACGGTTCAGGGTACAAAAAACGTGGCTACTGGTGTAAGTGCCACCCTAATACCTAATGAAAGCTTAGGTCTAAGTGGTATGGATGAAGGAACGCCTTCTTTCATGACTTCCTCAGAATCTGAAAACACCTTAGCATCATTTTTAGGTAGGATCAACTACAATTTTAAATCTAAATACCTTTTCACTGCGTCTTTCAGAGCAGATGGATCATCTAAATTTGCACCAGAAAATCGTTGGGGGTATTTCCCTTCCGGATCTTTTGCTTGGCAATTGGGCAATGAGCCTTTCATGAAAAAGATCAAAGCGATCTCTGAAGCTAAAATCCGTACCAGCTATGGCGTAACAGGGAATAACCGAGTATCTGATTTTGCATCTCAATCTAAATTAAGTCTGCAGGCTATCAGCGCCACAGTTACCCCCTATTATCCATTTGCCAATACTTTAGCCAATGGGGTATGGCCTTCCGAACTAGGAAATACCTCCTTAAAGTGGGAAACAACAGAACAAATGGACTTAGGGCTTGATTTAGGTTTTTTCAATAACAGAGTTTCCATAGAGGCCGATGCCTATCGTAAAGTTACCCGCGATTTGTTACTTAACGCCCAACTGCCCCCAAGTATGGGCTATGGAAGTGCCTACAAGAATATAGGCAAAGTGTTAAACAAAGGATTAGAGTTTACCTTGAATACGGTAAATGTTGATAACAAAACTTTTAACTGGAACACCAACTTTAATATTTCCTTTAATAGAAATGAAATATTAGGGTTGGCCGAAAATCAAAGCAGTTTGTTAACCAATATCAATTGGGACAATCAAAGCAGTCCGAAATGGCGTGACATTCCTGCCTACATTGCTAAAATTGGCCAGCCTATTGCCCAATTTTATGGATATATCTGGAAAGGAAATTATCAGTTAAGCGATTTTAATCAAAACACACCTGGCGTTTATACCTTAAAGAACACAGAAGCCGTACCCGCCACTTATACCCCAAAACCAGGCTATATCAAATATGAAGATATCAATGGAGACATGATCATTGATAGTAGAGATTATACTGTTATTGGAAATCCTAATCCCGATTTTATTGGTGGTTTATCCAACAATTTCAGATATAAAGGATTCGATTTAAACGTTTTCTTCCAATTCTCCTATGGCGGCGAAGTATTGAATGCAAACCGTTTGCAATTTGAAGGAGGTAACGGAACGGCTAACCAGAACCAGTTTGCCACTGTTAATAATGCCTGGACCCTCGAAAACCAAAATAACACCATGTTTATAGTAGGCGGACAAGGACCACGTGTGTACTCGAGCAGAGTGGTCGAGGACGGTTCCTTTATCCGTTTAAAAACTATTGCATTGGGCTATAATCTGCCTAACAAATATCTGGAAAAGATGAAATTAAAGAGTTTTAGATTATATGTTTCTGCCCAGAATTTACATACCTGGACCAAGTATACCGGTCTTGATCCAGAAGTTTCGGGAAGAAATTCTGCATTAACTCCTGCTTTTGACTATTCCGTTTATCCAAGAGCCAAAACAATCACCTTTGGTTTAAATGTCTCATTATAATAAGCATTTCAGATACAGATCATGAAAAAAATATCATACTTACTATTAGGACTATTCGTTTTCAGTGCTTCTTCATGTGAGAAGTACCTGGAGACTGTACCACAAGATTTCATCTCCCCAGCAAATTATTATTCCACTGAGAAAGAACTAAATATTGCTTTAGCAGGAGTATATGATGCCTTTGCACAAGATGGGACCTACTCCAGACATTTAGCTATTGAATTGGTACAGGGAACGGATGAAACTTTTCGTAAAAGAGACGACAATAATATTTTTGTCCACAAATACAATCACGATGCCACAGAATCTACACTGGGACTAACCTGGAAACAATTATATGATGTAATTAATCGGGCGAACTTATTGCTGGCCAATATCAATAAGCCTAGTATGACTGAGACCAAAAGAAATGACATAAAAGGACAGACTTTGTTTTTAAGAGCTCATGCTTATTTCTGGCTGGTTAGCTTATGGGGCGATGTCCCTTTAATACTAGAGCCTGTTACTTCGGCAGCAAATGTCAATCGACCCAGAACCCCTTCAGTAGATGTTTACAACCAAATTTTAACCGATATGACCACTGCAGAAGCCTTGGTAAGCACCTTTAACCATCCGGGTACTATTTCTAAATCTGCAGTACAAGGTGTTTTGGCAAGAGTGTGTTTAAAAATGGCAGGATATCCCTTGAATATGGGCAGACCTATGTTCGAACAGGCGAAATCCTGGGCCTTAAAAGTGGTACAGTCAGGCATTCACCGCTTAAATCCCGACTATGCACAAATATTTATCAATCAGTCTGCCGATCAATACGATCTGACCAATAAAGAATGTATTTGGGAAATTGAGTTTACGGGTAATAACGTGGGTACCGCTAAAGAAGGCAGCCGTTTTGCAAATATTTTAGCTATCAGATTTAGTGGGGCAGATATTGGCTATGGTTATGCCAGCGTTGCTCCCAACGGCTATTTATTTAAAATGTATGGTACCGATGCAACCATTCCGGATGTTAGACGGGATTGGAATATTGCACCTTTCAAATACACCTCGACCACGAATTCAACAAAAGTGGCATTCTTGAGTACCGATATTTATAACAGAGACGCAGGCAAATGGAGAAGAGAGTACGAGCCTGCCGGGCTAACAAAATCTCAAGACTGGGGACCTACCAATTTCCCGGTATTGCGCTATGCCGATGTACTCTTAATGTTGGCAGAAGCTGAAAATGAATTAAATGGCCCTACTGCAGCATTACCCTACTTTAACCAGGTAAGGGCACGTGCAGTAGCAGCTAGTGCGGTAACCGCATTTACTACTTACCCCTACGGTTCAGGCCTTTCACTAGTTGCAGTAGACACTAAAGATAATTTCAGATTAGCCATTATGAGCGAACGTGCCCGCGAATTAGCCTATGAAGGTTTAAGAAAAATGGATCTGATTAGATGGCATACTTTAATACCGACACTTAAAGCAGTAGAAACAGATATTAAAACTTATAGTCCTTTAGGGTACAGTGCCATCGGTTTTACCAATGCAGCAGATAAACATTATTTACTCCCTATACCAAGTTTAGAGATCTCTTTAAATAAGAGTATGACCCAAAATTTAGGTTGGAATTAATCGCTCAACAAAAAGAAAATTATGAAATACTTAAAATATACAGCATTTATCCTGAGTGTTTTTATACTGAATGCTTGTCAAAAAAATGAGGTACTCAAACCCGAATATGATGCCGCATCAGAGATCCCATTCTGGGACAGCCATTATTATGCTCAAAAGAACACCGATGTAGTATTCTTATTCGATGGCGACGCAGATTTTATCACTTTTTATTCTGGAGAAGCGGGTAAAGAATATCAATATAAGGATAGAACAGTATTACCTAATGGTACGGCTACTAATCCTGACAAAGGAACCGCAATTAAAAGTTTAAATGATAATAAATTGGAAAGTTACAGCTACAAATATGCTGCAGCTGGAACTTATACGGCCACTTTTGTAGCTATCAATCGGACGACTTATGGGCCAGCAAAAACGGTGGTAGTACATATTCCGGTAACTATTATTCCATAAGGAACCAACTAAATAAATGGCTTGATCAAAAAACATAAACCAATGAAATATTCAATGGAAAGAAATAATACAACGCATAATCAAATTGAAAAAATGATTTCAAAGCTTTGTAAAGCTATGATTAGCACTAAGTTTATCACTGTTATCATAGGGCTAAACTTACTGTTAAGCCAAGAGTTAAGAGCTCAGTCTGCTAATTTTAGAGCAGAATGGCCTTTATCTGCAAACCTGACCCCCACTACATCAGGTAAAATCACTGCAGTGAATGCTACTTTTACCTCTGGTACTGGAGGATTATTTACCAGTGCATCAGGTCCTACTTATAGTGCTTCGGGTATGACCGGAACGGGTATTTCTGGGAGGGTGGCCACGGCATGCTCAAACCTGTTTAATTCCGTAACTAATGCTACTGCTGGTACCATTACTCCTTATATGGAGTTTTCGGTCAGTCCGAATACAGATCAGGTAATGACAGTTAGTAGCATATCTTTCAGTGTGTCTACTTCAAATGGTGCAAACTATAGTGTTATGGCTGCAGGATATTCTATTGATGGGGGGACCAATTTTACCGGCTTCACTCCTACAGTGACTTCCGGGACCACAACAGCAGTTCAAGGACCAACAGGTACTCCCATGGTTGGCACCGTTTCATTAGCATTCACTTTACCATCTACTGTGATCGTTAAGGACGGCAAATCATTAATAATTAGAATTGTAATTTGGAGGAATAATGCCAGCAATAGCACTGGTAGTATCTTTACCATTAGCCCGTTAGTAATTACCGGAACTACCAACCCGATTATTAGTGCTCCTACTGCGACTTTTACCCATAACTCAGCAAGTCTTGGTGTTTCTATATCGCCAAACTCCAGTGTAAGCTCCATTACCTCACGAGGTACTGTTTATGCCAACACTAGCCCGGTATCAGCTACAGATAATGCTTTGGCTGAAGGAGGAACAAGTCTAGATGATTTTACACAGACAAGAGCCTTAACCCCGCAGACAAAATATTTTTTCAGAAGCTACATGGTGACCACCGCTTCACAAACCTATCTTTCTGAAGAAATCAGTTTTAGAGCTTTATCTGCTCCGCCAACAAGTGCCACTTCAGCAAATACCGCAACTACAATTTCAGACTCTCAAATAGATCTGACTTGGACCGGGGCCGCTTTCCCCGCCAGCGGGGCTACAGCTAAAGGTTATTTGCTGCTGCAATCCCCTGTAGGAACTACTCCGGGTATCACTAATATTAATGGAACTGCACCGCTAGCAAATGCGAATACGACCATTGTTAGCAATAGTTTATCTAGCACAGCTACAAGCTATAGAGTTGAAAATTTAATACCCAACACCCGTTATAATTTTGTGCTGATCCCTTATACTTGGGATGGTACAAATGCAGAAACTTATAATTACTTCCTTACTGGCCTAACCTCTTTCGGAACCACCACTTTTGCTGGCCCTCCATCAGTATCAACAAGTACCATTAGTCTGTTAACACATAATTCCGTTAGAAGTGGCGGAACGAATGTAACAGATGGCGGCGTAGTGCTTGATGGCAAGGGGGTAGTATGGTCTACAAGTGCTAATCCAACTATTACAAATAACAAATTAGATGCGGGTACAGCAACGGCCGATTTTATTAGTGATGTTACGGGTTTAAGCCCTCAAACTACTTACTACCTCAGAGCCTATGCGACCAACAATTCTGGCACCCGTTACGGCTCAAGTCAGGTTTTCACCACCTATTCTAGTCCGGTAACCGCTCAGGCAAGTAATTTAACAGCCACCGGTAATAATACAACCAGTACAAAACTAGATTTTACCTGGGTAGGTGCTACTTTTCCAGGTACAGGTGCCACCAATAAAGGCTATATATTGTTAGCCGCAATTGCACCTAATACACCAACATTAAGCAGCAATAATGGCCAGGCTCCTGCTGCAGGTGCCAACACCACTTTGGTAAGTTCATCAATTACTGGCACGGCCACCACTTATACCAGTACAAACCTGAGTAATAATGTGAGTTATAACTTTTTATTAATCCCCTATACTTGGGATGGTACAAATAATGCTACCTACAATTATTTAAAAACTAGTGCGCCAACAGCTAGTTCAGTGAAATTACCAACCATCTCAGGCGTTACTACCCTATGTGCTGGTCAACAGATCACATTAAGTTCGAACTCTGCAACCGGAAATACTTGGTTTAAAGATGGTGTAGCAATTTCAGGGGCCAATGCCCAGCAATATACTGTGAGAGAAAGCGGGACTTATTCGCTTAGCGTAAACTGGGGAACGTCTACCACAACTTCTGTACCGGTTAACTTAATATCCTATGCTATACCTGTTCCTAATATCACTTCTAGTCAGGGGACTAAAATTAGTAAAGGTTTTACTACTCAATTATCTGCAAGCGATGGCGTTAGTTACCGCTGGAGTCCGAACATTTACCAATGGATAGATAATGTAAATATTGCCAATCCTACCGTTAAACCTGACGTAACAACCACCTTTACAGTTACTGTTACCAATGCCAATGGTTGTTCGAGCACCGAAAGTATCACAATTGAAGTAGTTGATGATTATAAAGTAACTCCGCAAACCATGCTTACACCCAATGGAGATGGCAAAAATGATGTATGGATAATCAAGAACATTGATGCTTTCCCTGATAATGAAGTCAAAATCTTCGATCTGACCGGAAGGGAAGTTTATCGCAAAAAAAGATATAATAACTCTTGGGATGGCACCTTAAATGGCGAATACCTGCCTACCGGAACCTATTCATTTGTAATCTACTTTGGCGAAGGCAAGGGTTTACTAAAAGGATCGCTTACCATTTTAAGATAACATGACCATTATGTATATGAAAAAATATTTCAACCTCTTCCCGAAATTAACCTTATTAATAGGTGGCTTAAGTTTATTAAGCCTTACTGCAAATGCGCAATTAAAATCTATTGCTGCACAATATTTCCAAAACCCTTATTTCGTTAATCCGGCATATGCCGGCAAGGAAAACGGATTGGAATTAAATATGGCCTATCGTTTAAAGAGCGAAAACATACAAAATAATACCAGTATGCAAGCATTAACGTTGGCTTATAAAGCTAACAAATCCGGGTTCGGTATATCACTAAAAAATGATCAAAGCGGATTATTGAGTACCAAATCGGCTTATATCACATATGCCTATCATCTGCAGTTAAACAATAAAACCTCTTTGCACTTCGGAGCATCGCCCGGTTTGGTTCAAAAACGTTTCGACACCGATGCAGCCATTGCCAACGACCTGGATGATCCCTTTCCTGCTGAATTTAATAGCAGAAAACCTGTTTTTAATGCAGAATTTGGAATGGCGCTAACCAGTGAAAAATTTAATTTTCAGGTAAGTTTACCGAATTTAAGACAAAGCTTTAAGCAAACTACAAAAGATGAAGACGAATTGGTTATTAATCAATTATTTTACGCAGAAGCCCGATTTAGCTTAAACGATGGCAAAGTAGAACCAATGCTTGCGTACAATCGTTTTCGAAATACCGATTCCAGAGCCGACATGGGCGTAAAGGTTAATTTTATTGAAGGACAGGCAGGTTTATTAGTATTATACCATACCGACAATACCTTTTCTAGCGGCTTAAATATTTCCCTAAAACAAGGATTTACACTTCAAGGTGTTTATAGTACTTCCAGATCAATTTATAACGCCAAACAAAATGGCATCTTAGAACTGGCCTTAAAAACTAAACTGTCTAAGAAAAAGTAAACCTTAATACAGCCGAAATCGATTTCGCGAAAAAATGCATGCAAAAGCCCTGAATGTGGATATTTTGCATGCATTTTTGGTCTTTTTTATAAATATTTACATCAAAAAAAACAGGATATAATTTATTCGTCCTGCTCAGTATTTTAGGTAAACATGATATTAAGATCTAAATCATTCTTCAACCTGTTTTTATGCGGCTTATTGCTGAATAGCTTGGCACAAGCAGCCCCGGTTAAACTACATTCAGATTCTCTATTTGTAGAAGCCAAGGTCAGGTCGAAAAAGAATAATCAGGTCAGCTTTAGTGACTGGCGAAAATTTGGCACAAAAATCATCGATCAGATACAAAGCAATTTGCCATCTAACAGTACTCCATTCAACCAATATGGCAGTAATCTTAACCTAAAACAAAAGGCTACCGGATTTTTCAGAACCGAAAAGATCAATGGGAAATGGTGGACTATTGATCCGGATGGGTACGCCGGCCTGCATATAGCAGTAAATAGTATTCAACCAGGGAAATCGAACCGAAATATCCAAAATTTCAGTTCAAAATTCGGAAACGATAAAAACTGGGCAGAACAAACCGCTTTATTAATTCAGAACAATGGCTTCAATGGTGCCGGATCGTGGTCGGAAACAGATAGAATCATTGAATACAACAGAACAGCCAAAAAGCCGATCGCTTACACGGTAATGCTAAATTTCATGAGCGAATATGGCAATAAACGCGGCGGCACCTATCAGGAGGCCGGACATAAAGGCTATCCTAATAATACCATATTCGTTTTCGATCCGGAGTTTGAAACCTTTTGCGATCAGCAGGCCAAGAAATTACTGAAATACAAGGATGATAAAAATCTGTTCGGTTATTTTACAGATAATGAATTACCTTTCAGCCTTAAGAATCTGGAAGATTATCTCTCCTTAGCCAACAAGAAAGATCCGGGCTACGTGGCGGCTAAAAAATGGCTGGATGAAAAAGGAATTGCTGCCGAGAATATCAGACCTGAACATCAGGCCGAATTTTTAGGCTATGTAGCCAATCGGTATTTTTCAATTGTCACAAAAAGTATCCGCAAGTACGACCCCAATCACCTCTGTTTAGGTAGCCGTTTCTATTCAGGAGAGAAAAATGTGCCCCAGTTCATGCAGGCAGCAGGAAAGTATATTGATGTAGTCAGTATTAATTATTATGGCGTATGGACTCCATCACAAAAAAGTCTGCAAAATTGGGAAAAGTGGTCTGGAAAGCCCGCTATCATCACCGAATTTTATGTTAAAGCAGAAGATTCTGGTTTAGCCAACCAGTCGGGGGCCGGATGGATAGTTAGAACACAGGCAGACCGTGGATTGTTTTATCAAAATTTTTGTCTGGGCTTATTACAGTCTAAAACCTGTATTGGCTGGCACTGGTTCAAATACCAGGATAACGACCCCACTTACACTAAGGCCGATCCTTCGAATAACGATGCCAATAAAGGAATCGTAAATAATAACTATGAATCATACGATCAATTACTAGATCAGATGAAAAAGTTAAATTGGAATAGATTTAACATCATAGATTATTTCAATCAAGCCGAACATGATCCTAAAAAATAAAATACCTAAAACAGCTTGTTTGTTGCTATTGGCACTCTTTACTGCCAATACCGGTTCTGCACAATCTAATAGCCCGAAAATTTATCATAAAGGTTGGATAGATTTTAACAAGAACAACAAAAAAGACTTGTTCGAAGATCCAACACAGCCTGTAGAATTGCGTATCAACGACCTCTTATCACAAATGACCTTAGAGGAGAAAACGGCACAGCTGGCAACGCTTTATGGTTACGGACGGGTACTCAAAGACGAACTGCCAACTACCGCCTGGAAAAGCAAGATCTGGAAAGACGGTATCGGCAATATCGACGAACATTTAAACAGCACCACCTTTCGTCCACAAACCAACACCAAATATTCTTACCCCTACAGCCGGCATGCAGGTGCCATTAACCAGGTTCAAAAATGGTTTGTAGAAGAAACCCGATTAGGTATACCGGTAGATTTTACCAATGAAGCCGTTCATGGTCTGGCCAATGAAAAAGCAACCAGCTTACCCTCTCCTATCGGGATGGGCAGCACCTGGAATAAAGAATTATTACATAAAGCCGGCACAGTTATTGGCCGCGAAGCACGGGCTTTGGGCTATACCAATGTATATGTTCCCATATTAGATCTAGCCCGCGATCCACGCTGGGGCCGGGTGGTAGAATGTTATGGCGAAGATCCTTTTTTAGTAGCAGAACTCGGTAAACAATTGGTTTTAGGCGTACAAAAAGAAAAAGCGGCAGCTACATTAAAGCACTACGCGGTGTACAGTGTACCTAAAGGCGGTCGAGACGGAAATGCCCGCACCGACCCGCATGTAGCTCCAAGAGAATTACATCAGATGTATTTGTATCCATTCCGCCGGGTGGTAGAAGAAGCATCGCCAATGGGCGTGATGGCGAGTTATAACGATTGGGATGGTACACCCATAATTTCCAGTTATTATTTTTTGACCGAATTACTCCGTAAACAATATGGTTTTACGGGCTATGTGGTATCAGACAGCGAAGCGGTAGAGTTTGTAAACACCAAACATAAGGTAGCCGACAGCTATAAAGAGGCCGTGCGTCAGGTTGTAGAAGCCGGATTAAATGTGAGAACAAATTTCGATGCACCCGATAAATACATTTTACCTATTCGCGAATTAGTAAACGAAGGAAAACTCAATATCAGCACGGTAAACCAAAGGGTGGCCGATGTATTGCGAGTTAAATTTAAGTTGGGATTATTCGATCAGCCCTATGTGGCCGACACCGCTAAAGCCGACCAGATTGTAAACAATGCAGATGCCAAACAATTTGCCAAACAAATTAACCGGGAGTCGTTGGTATTATTAAAGAATACCAATAACCTGCTTCCTCTTAATCCTAAAAATCTAAAAAACGTATTAATTACGGGACCGCTGGCCATAGAAAAAAATCATTCCATGAGCCGCTACGGTCCTTCTAATATTAACGTAATTGATGTTCTGGAGGGTATAAAAAGCTATTTGGGTCCTGGCGTAAAAGTTAATTATGCTAAAGGCTGCGAAGTAGCAGATGAAAATTGGCCCGAAAGCGAAATTTTGCCAACTAACATTACCGAATTTGAACAAAGCAGAATAGATAGTGCCGTACAATTGGCTACTCAGGCCGATGTGATCATTGCAGTAATGGGCGAAACCGAAATGCAGATCGGCGAAAGCCGTTCAAGGACTAATTTAGATCTTACCGGGCGCCAGCTACCGCTGCTTAAAGCACTCTATGCAACTGGCAAGCCTATTGTTTTGGTATTAATAAACGGACAACCGCTGACCATAAACTGGCCGACTAAATACCTGCCATCCATTTTAGAAGCCTGGTTCCCCGGAGCCGAAGGCGGAACCGTAATTGCTGAAGCCTTATTCGGAGCTTATAATCCCGGAGGAAAATTACCCGTTACTTTCCCTAAAACCACCGGACAACTGGAACTTAACTTCCCTTTTAAACCGGGTTCACATGCCGGCCAACCTGGGGATGGGCCAAATGGCTTTGGAAAGACCAATGTTTATGGCACCCTTTATCCGTTTGGGCACGGATTAAGCTATACTACTTTTAGTTATAGCAATTTGCAACTCAATCCTGAAGTTCAGACCACAACAGGCGACATACAGGTTACAGTAGAAATAACCAATAGCGGTAAACTAAAAGGAGATGAAGTGGTACAGCTTTACCTGAAAGACGAAGTAAGCAGTGTAACCGTTTATGAAACTCAGCTTCGGGGTTTTCAACGGGTAACTTTAGAACCCGGCGACAAGAAAACCGTTCAGTTTGTTCTTAAGTCTGATGATCTAAAACTATTGGATAAGGATATGAAATGGCTGGTAGAGCCCGGGACTTTCGAAGTACAGATCGGTAGTTCGTCTGAAGACATCCGACTAAAGAAAAAATTTAGCATACAATAACATGAGCAAAAAATCATCCTTTTCTCTTAAAGACAAAGTTGTAGTGGTTACCGGCGGTACAGGAATACTGGGCGATACTTTTGTAAAAGCCATTGCAGATGCTGGCGGCATAGTGGGCATTTTAGGCAGAAATAAAGACCTGGCCGAGCAAAGAGCCAAGGCCATTAATCAAACGGGTGGGCAGGCATTGGCTTTAATTGCTGATGTAACCAAACAGAAGGAACTAATTGCGGCTAGAGACCTGATGTTGGAAAAATTTGGCCGCATAGATGCTTTGGTAAACGGAGCCGGTGGCAACATGCCCGATGCTGTTGTTCAGGAAAGTGCCGATATATTCGATTTAAATTTAGATGGCTTGCAAAAGGTAATGAACCTGAATTTGTGGGGAACAGTACTCCCAACACAGATTTTCGGAGCCGCTCTGGCCAAATCTCCAAATGCAAGTATCGTAAATATCTCCTCCATGGCCGCACAGCGAGCCATAACCAAAATACTGGGTTACAGTATGAGCAAAGCTGCTATAGATAATTACACCAAGTGGTTTTCTTTAGAATTGGCTAATCGTTTTGGCGACAAAATCAGAATTAATGCCATTGCACCGGGTTTCTTTCTGACAGAACAAAACAGAACGCTGCTCACCAATAGCGATGGCTCTTTTACCCAGAGAGGTCACAAAGTGATCCAGCAAACACCTTATAAACGATTTGGCGATCCGGAAGAGTTGAGCGGAACGCTGATCTGGCTATTGAGTGATGCTTCCAGATTTGTGACCGGAACCGTAATACATGTAGACGGTGGATTTATGATCAATAGTGGTGTATAAACAATAATTTAAAATATAAAATCATGAAATATCTATTATCAATTACCCTTTGTGTAAGTTTAATGGTTTCTGCCTTAGCACAGAATAAAACCAAACCTGATCCAAATTTTCACATTTATTTACTTCTGGGCCAGTCTAACATGGCGGGACGGGGCGAAATAACTGGTGCATTTATTAATGAGGGCAATCCCCGTGTAATGATGTTGAATAAAGAGAATCAATGGGTTCTGGCCAAGCATCCATTACATTTCGACAAACCAAAGGCTGCAGGTGTTGGCCCTGGCCTTGCATTTGGGATTAAGATGGCAGAAGCCAATCCGAATGTACAGATCGGCCTGGTACCCTGTGCAGTTGGCGGAACCTCTATCAGCAAATGGGAGCCGGGAAAATATGATAAAGAAACCGATACTCACCCTTATGACGATGCTGTTGCCAGGATTGAGGAAGCCATGAAAAAAGGCGTGATCAAAGGCTTATTATGGCATCAGGGCGAATCGGATACTAATCCCGAAAAAGCAGCCAACTACCTGTCAGACTTAAAAACCCTGATTGAAAGAATACGAAAAGTGTGCAAAAACCCCGACTTACCGGTAGTTGTAGGAGAATTGGGACTCTTTAAAGAAAATCGTAAAATTATTAATGAAGTCATCGCACCCCTGCCAAGCCAGGTACCGCATACAGCCATTGCTAAATCAAATGGATTGGAACAAAAAGGCGACGGGGCTCATTTCAATTCAGAATCGGCACAAATATTAGGTTACCGTTTTGCGGAGCAAATGCTGATACTTCAAAAAAATAAATAATTTTACCGTAACATGTCTATACAACAAATGCAGCAAACCATGCGCTGGTATGGTCCCTCCGATCCGGTAAGTTTAAGTGATATCCGGCA
>JBJTNS010000018.1:0-13436 GCA_046074245.1 Chitinophagaceae bacterium
AAAAAAACACCAACAACATATTAGGATTTTCGTTATTAATAATTATCTGATCAATCTCTCTCTGCAACAAAGCGACACCATTCAGACCAAACAATTTCTGACTATGATTAGGCAATTCGGCAAAAATATATTTGCCATACAAGACATCAATCTTAATATATTTAGCTGGTAATACCGTCTTCATGTCTTTATTGATCAATCCCAGTCTCCCGTTGGTATCTGTTATCATGGCTAAGCCAAAATTATCAAAAAAACCGAGTTCGAGTTTTGAAAATGGCGCCACCCGCATCACCATCCCTGTATCAGCATAGCCCCAGAGACCCTTTTTATTGTATGGAACAAAAGAACGATACGACTGTGCGAGAGAAGTCAAGCACAGGAATAATAAAACTGACAATAAACCCTTACGCATAGACAAAATTAATTATGAGACAAGAGAGCCAAAATACAAATTAATATTAGTCTTCATAGAACTTGCGACCAGTGTTATTGATATAACCATACTGATTGTTCGGGCGTAGAACTTTGAGATAGTCGCAACCAAGGTGAATCCTTGCAAAATACACTTTCTTAAAAGCACAAGGGTAATAATAAATACCATAGCTTGTATGCATTACTGCGCCATACAATTTACCATTGTATAATCTTACGCCAGCATCACCTCCCTGCGTATTTCGCATATAATCGAAACTGGTAAAATCATACCCTGTTTTCTGTCCGTTGGTGCAATACATCGCCAGCTGTTTGTTTTGATTAATAGCATATAAAAGTATACCCCCATTAATATACGACCAGGGTTTCCAGTGATTAGTATAAAAGCTATCGATTTCGAAAGGAATTACCACCTTAGCATCATGACTCAACAATCCGTATTTACCATTTAATTTAGCAATCAGATAGCCTTTACCGTAATAAGAAAGTTTTGAATAAATAAATGGCACATTAAAGGAATCGTTGTTTGAAACAACGCCATAAAGACCATCTTTTTTACATAGCCACCCAAGTGCATGTTCACTAATAGGCCAGCTATACAAACTAGCTAAGCTTGTATAATTATATGTTTGTAAAATGGTATCGACATTTACTGGAACCAGGATGTGTCTTTCCTGATCGATGACACCCCATTTACCATTGATTTTAACGTGCAACAGCGAATTATTTTCATAATCCGTTTTACTACAATCAAATTTGATATCTGGTGACAGTACCTCCCCAGAAACTTTTTTAGACTTTATCTGAACATCAAAGGTACTTAAACCTTCTGAATCATAGTTAAGTCTCCCGTTGTCCTGGGCATCCATATCTTCATATTTAGCTCCATCGTTTAAATGAAAGTGTTCCACGTATGGAAAAGCTCTATAATGCAAGGTATATGTTTCGTTATTGCCAATATAAGCATATGTAGTTCCGATATGTTTTCTTTTTAAGTCTAATCGATCCAGTTTTTCATTATAGGTATAGAGAAAAGCAGTGCCACTTGAGGAGCGTACTAGCAAATACCCCTCCTTACCTGAAACAAAAGAAGTCTGCACAAACATCAGGGTTGAAAGTTGTTTTCCTTTAAAAGAGAATATCTTGAATGCCTCTTTATACACTTGTGCTACAACAAGTTTCTTATCCAAAACTTCTAAACTCATAAAGCGTGGAGGAAGTATGCTCTTGAAATTCTTATCCATTAATCCTTCCATCCCATTTGCCGAATAGTACTTCACATAATCTGAATCATCAAAGAATCCGAGTTCGTTTGCAGAAAAAGGTTTCACAACAATATTACCTGCAGTATCGGCGTAGCCCCAGAGACCTTTTTGATTGTAGGGTACGTAGTTGAGACACGACTGAGAAAACAATAAATGACAATTAAATACGATTGCTATTAAAACTGCAAGTTTATGATAATGTTTCATTTTCTTTGTGTGTTTTTAAGTATGTCGAGCACCACCTTATCTATAGGGAAAGTCAGATCATCGGCATTTAGTTCGCTAAGCGGTTTGAAATACAATTTGACAGAATGCTGATTATTGCCGTGAGACTGATCACTTTCGTATACCGACCAGGGCACATTAGCTTCGATGAGGTAGTATACCGATACAATCTGTTCGCCCGGACGAAAGGCACTGACCTGAAAAAAATCTGTGGTGTAGAAATGTTGCATTGAAAGCACCGTCAGTCCGCCTTCCTCCATCATCTCCCTTTTGAGTGCTTCGGCAATACCCTCGCCCAGTTCGACACCACCACCCGGGAACTTAGTAAAACTAAAGCCATTGAGACATTCGTCGGCCAGAAGCACCTGTTGGTTTCTGAAGAGGATGCCGTAGGCACGGAGGACGAATTTGCTGATCATAACGGGAATGAGTTTGTAAAATTAATTATTTTACTCATACACCCTGACAGGGTGTTTGAAAATAAAATAATTATTTCAGCCGCCCCCACATACTAATTTTTCGACCAAAATCATGTTAACTTTCTTTAAGTGAATGATTGTTCATTTAAATTTGCAGACTGAATAACATGCGGATCAGAGACGAAAAAAAAGAACTATTGATTAAACAAAAAGCCATTGAGATGATTGTCAAGCATGGTTTTGACGGACTCAGTATGCAGAAGCTTGCCAGAGCCGCTAAAGTCTCCCCTGCTACTATTTACATCTATTTTAAAGACCGCGAAGACCTAATTGAAACGATATCAGTCGAAGAGGTGAATAATATGACAGAGCGAACTCTCAGGGGATTTAGTCCCGATATGCCTTTTGAAAAAGGTCTGAAAAAGCAATGGGACAATCGCGCCTCCTACTGGCTAGAGCATCCTGTTCAGGCAAGGTTTATGGAGCAGGTAAGATTTTCGCCAATCGGACAAAAGGTCCATTGTAAGATTAAGAAAGAATTTTCAGACATCATGCGGGAGTTTATCGGCAATGCTATTAAAAACAAAGAGTTGACTCCTCTAAAGACAGAGATATTCTGGTCGGTAGCCTATGCCCCACTCTACCAGCTTATAAAATTTCATTTAGATGGTCGCGGCATGCACAACGACACATTTGAACTTGATTCTAAAACACTAAAAACAGCCTTTAAACTCGTCATAAAAGCACTACAACCATAAGCATGCATATTCTGGTATTTAAAACGAATATAACCCAGTCTGGAGAAGGCACATCCATCAGCGATGTGCTTAACGCTATTTCGGACATTAAATGGAATTTCGACCATTGGGATTCTGACAATATTCTAAGAATAGAATCAGAAGTAGATTGCAGCGAAGACATTATCCGAATAATAACACACTCTGGCTATATCTGTCAGGCTTTAGAAGATTAACATTGAAAACAAATACATTCACCCACTACGAGCGTTTTATCATCATTGCGCTCACCATCATACAGTTTACTGTCATCCTCGATTTTATGGTTTTATCACCATTAGGTCCCATTCTGATGAAAGATCTGGATACCAATACCCAGCAATTCGGACTACTGGTATCTGTTTATGCGTTTACAGCCTTTGGTTCCGGTATCTTCTCGGCAGGATTTGCTGACAGGTTCGACCGCAAAAAGTATCTCTTGTTTTTTTATACCGGCTTTATGGCCGCCACAGCGTTTTGTGCCATAGCAAACACAAATCAAACCTTATTATTTGCTCGCATATTAACCGGTTTATTTGGAGGTGTCATTAGCTCTATCAGTTTCGCTATTATAACTGATTTGTTTAAGGTAGAAGTAAGAGGACGGGTAATGGGATTTATTCAAATGGCATTTGCAGCTTCGCAGATTCTGGGCATACCAATTGGTTTATGGCTGGCAAAACATTATGGCTGGCACTCGAGTTTCTGGTTAATTGTAGGTTTTGGCATACCGCTGGGACTGTTAATCGTAGTGTTTATGAAACCCGTGAATGCTCATCTAAAACTCAAATCCGATAACAAAGCATTTCAGCATCTGATCAATACTGTAAAAAACAAAGAGCATTTAAGGGCATTTGCCGCTTCCATACTTCTGGCAACCGGAGGCTATATTATGATTCCATTTGGCACAGCCTTCAGCACAGGTAATTTAGGTTTAACATTAGACCAGCTGCCATTTTTATTCGGATTAACTGGTGTATCCACTATCGTGTTCGGACCCATGATTGGGAAACTCAGCGATACGATTGGCAGGTTTAAAGTATTTATGGGCGGATCAATACTGGCTACCATTATTGTACTGATATATACCAATCTTGGCATTACGCCATTCTGGCTTTGTGTGGTCTTTAACATTGTTATGTTTATGGGTATTACAGCGAGGATGATTTCTACATCAGCCCTTATTTCTGTTGTGCCCAAACCCCAGGACAGAGGTGCATTCATGAGCATCAATGCCTCCTTTCAGCAACTCGCTGGAGGCGTTTCATCTGCAATTGCCGGCATGATTGTGTCAAAAAGAGCAGACGGTTTTATAGAAAACTATCCTATTCTTGGATTTGTAGTAACAGTAATCATGGCCATCAGCGTTGTGCTGGTGTGGCGTCTGGATAATTTTATCAAAAAAAGAGAGCAGAAATCTTAGGAAAACTTTTTTATTTCGTTCAGCAACAAATTTACACGGTGTTGAATGTCTTTTATTTTTTCAGACTTCTGATGAAGTATTTCCAGTTTTTCGTGTAGAATCTGAGAACGACGGGCATTTGAAATTCTCTGACCATACCAAACTTTAATCAGTTTCGTCACTTCTGTGAACGACATTCCCACCGAGCGGCATTCTTCTATTAACTCTATCCGTTCAATGGTTTCAGCATCATAATACGTATATTGTGTATTCCGGACACCACTGTTCTTTTTGCCTTTAATTAAACCATGTTTTTCATACAACCTGATGGTTGGAATAGAAACCTTGCTTAATTTGGCCACCTGATTAATTAGAAACATTGTATTGAGTTGGAAGTATAGATTAAATTGAAGCTTTACTATTGAGGTAGTGTTTAGAGTTTGAGATAATATTCTCGTATGTCCATGTTATATGACCCTGAAAAACATCCTGACGTTTGGGACAATTTTCGAGGGCACAAATACTGCATTGTTTTTCGATGCACCCATCAATGTGAACAAAGAACTCGACGCGACTATTGAAATGTGTATACAACATATCTGTCAGTTCATCCATTAAGGCATGAGCCTCATTAACATTAATATAGTGCCTGACTGTTAGGTGACAATCAATATGGTAAAATCCCGCATAATTAATCACCCTCATATTATGCACATCAATCCATTCGTTTCTGCGGTTGTCATTAAGCAGTCCGACTATTTCGCGAATGATAGACTGGTCGGATTCATCCATGATACCACTGACAGATTTACGAATGATTTTATAGCCCGTAAAAATAATAATAAAAGAAAAAACCAGAGCTGCCACGCTGTCTATCCATTTCAGTCCGGTAACCATGATAAGTAACACACCCAGCAGAATTCCCAGAGTCGAATATGTATCGGTTTTGAGGTGCTGACCACCTGAAACCAGGACAGGAGAATTTGCTTTTTCGCCTTGTTTTACGCAAAAATAACCCACTATATAATTCACCACAGCAGTGGCAGCAATCAGAATCATCCCTGCATCCAACTGTTTAAGATCGTGGGGATGAACGAGATTATTAATCGCCTCGTAAATAATAATAAGGCCAGCCAGACTAATCAGCAGACCTTCGATTGCCGAAGACAGGAATTCTACCTTACCATGACCGTATGGATGTTCTTTGTCTCGTGGCTTAGATGATAGAATAACACTGTACAAACCAATAAAACCAGCGACCACATTCACTGTACTTTCAAGTGCATCAGTCAGAATAGCTACAGAGCCGGTTAAAAACCAGGCAAGCAGCTTTACCGCAAACAGAATAACAGCCACTGCTACAAGCAGACGCTGCATTCTGATAGGTGATCCGACTGAGTTTGCCATGACTTACAAATGTCTGTTTAAATTGTGAAATTACAAATCTATTCCTCTTCTACATTTTTGAGCTTCATCAGTAAAGTGTATGCACCTTTAGTGACAACAGGATACCCCTTTACAGCTTCAGGATTAAGAAGTTCGAGCATGGTATTTTGCTTCAGACCAGTTTGCACTTCAACCATTTTGTAGGCCCCTTTGTTAAGTTCGATAAAGCAATAAGATTTACCTGCATAGCTTACCACCGCTGCTTCGTCTATAACTTCAGCCATTTCTGCTTCAGATTCGATAACTGCATTCATGTACATACCTGGAATAAGCGCCTTATCATATTTTTCGAAATGACAATGTACTTCAATATGTCTGTCGGCAGAGACATCCTGACCAATTAAAATAATTTCGCAAGGGTAAACTTTTGATGGATCTGAATTGGTAGATGCCTTTACTTGTTGTCCGATAGAAAGATGTCTGATGTCTTTCTCGAAAACCGTCATGTTTAAATGAATATCCTCAGGATTTACCAGTTCGAATAAAATCTCAGAAGACTGAATATACTTTCCGATATTAACTTTTACAGAAGACACATAGCCATTAATCGGAGAGAGAATGGTTATCCTGCTGGCCAGGTTGAACTCACTTAGGGTATTCGGATTAATATTAATCAATTTTAGTTTTTCACCCAGGGCTACCAAGCGCGTTTTCTGAGTTAAGTAATTGGAACGAGACTGTTCAAACACTTTATCGCTGGAAGCTTTAGCCGCTGATAGTTCTTTCTGACGGAGATATTCTTTCTCGAGGAATTCCAGTTCGTATTTAGTCGTCAGATAATCTTGTTGCAACTGAACATATTGCTGATCTTCCATCACTGCAATCACCTCCCCTTTGTTTAAGTGCATTCCCGGCAATAATTTAGTGCTACGCAGAAAACCACCCATAGGCGCACTTACGGAGACCATGTTCTGGGGTGGCACATCAATTTTCCCTGATACTTTAATAGAGCTGGAGACTGACTGTCTTTTAATGGTATCTGTTAAGATACCTGCTTTGGTCACCTGATCGGTGGTCAGACTAACTTCATTTGAAATAAGCTCTGATTTTGAATTAACTTCTTCTTTGGCTGAATTGCCACAGGCACTTAATACGAGAACAAGCGCCGTAAATATGATTGTTTTAAAATTGTGTACTGACATGTTTTTAATTGTTATTTCCCCATTAGGTATTCCATCTGAATGATATTATCGTTGTAATTATTGACAGCGTCCAGATATTCGCTCTCAATTCCGATGTACTGACCGATAATAATTACCCAGTCGAGGTAATTAATTTCACCGGCACTAAGTTGCTGATCAGCAGCGTCTCTCATTTTTCTCGCATTTTCAAGTCCGCCTTTCTCATAATACCCCAGCACACTTGTATAATGCTGATGCTGCTGAATTGCAGATTGCCATTGAAAACTGAACGACTGAAGCTGAGCCTGATAATTGTTTTTTGTAATTTCTGATTCTGTCTGAGTAGCTTTAATCTGAGCTCTTTGAGCACCCGAGAATACCGGAACTCCCACTCCTATCTGAAAAGACTGGAACCTGGTACTTCCTGAATAAAATCTATTATCAGCTCCGGTTCCTTTCATGCTCATATTGGCATAACTCAGAGAAATATCAGGCATCAGTTTAGATTTCTCAAGACTGAGTTTTGAGAGACTGGACTGATAATTCTGCCACATTTGTCTGATCTGAGGATGCTGAGACAGATACGAAGAATCAAGTGATGGCAGCTTATATTTGAGACTATCAGCTGCTGGACGGATTTCGGCAGAACTATTTAAGAGTAATTGAAGACGGTATAATAGCAATTGTTTGTCGTTTTGAAGTTGCTGCAACTGAATTGCCAGGCGGTTTCTCTGATTTTCAGCTCCGGTTTTTTCAAGCACATTGATATCACCCAACTGATATTTCAATTGAGTCTTTTTTACAAAAGCAGCGAGAAAAGAATCATTTCTTTTCAATAACTCTTCCTTTTCCTTCAGGTATAAAATCTGGTAGAAACATTGACGAACCTGTCTTTTTAACTCGATTTCACTTAATTGAAATTTCAGTTCAGATAATTTAAACTGATCCTCATACCAGTCTTTACTTCTCTTATAAACTGTAGGAAAACTGAATGACTGAGACACACCTAGTCGCTGATCGATATAAAAGCTATTAATCTGTCCATTTTCAACAAACAAATTAGTAGCAGGCATAGCATACGACATTTTTTTAAGATGCTGCTGATACTGGGTCTGAAGTAAATCGCTTCTGAGGACCAGATTGTTTTTCACAGAAGAATCTATCGCTTCCTGCAAACGAACAGGCACCTGAGCAGAAGCACTGTTTGCTGCAGCAAAAACGATTAGCAGAGCAAGTATTTTACTGGTAGAGCCAGACATTTTTACTGGTTTTTGAAATTTGAGATACAAGACAGGCAGAACGAACAAGGTTAAAAAAGTAGCAAGTAATAGTCCCCCAATCACAACAGTCGCCAGCGGCCGCTGAACCTCTGCACCGGCACCATGACTGAGTGCCATAGGCAAAAAGCCAAGAGAAGCAACAAAAGCCGTCATTAACACAGGGCGCAAGCGGGTAATAGTACCTTTAATCACCACATCTTCAAAATGGACTTCACCCTGACGGATCCGGTTAAATTCGGCTATAAGGACAATGCCATTGAGCACTGCAACGCCAAACAAAGCAATAAAACCAACACCTGCGCTGATACTGAAGGGCAAACCACGGAGCGCTAAAGCGAACACGCCACCGATTGCAGACAGAGGAATTGCAGTAAAAATTAAGAGCCCCTGGCGCAATGAATTAAAGGCAAAGAACAACATCAGATAAATCAAGCCCAGCGCTACAGGCACAGCGATACTAAGGCGTTGTTTGGCAGCATTTAAATTTTCGAAAGCACCGCCATAGGTGATATAATAACCTGTAGGCAGCTGAATAGATTTCTCCACTTTAACTTTAAGATCTTCGACAATGGAGGCCATATCGCGACCTCTGACATTAAAGCCTACCACAATTCTTCGTTTAGCATCTTCGCGTTGAATCTGGTTCGGACCCAGTTTTTGATCCACATTTGCCAGAATATAGAGAGGCACAGTTCCACCATTAGAAGTTGGCACCATTAAATTTCTAACATCTTCCAAGTCTTTTCTTCCTTCGTCTTTCAGTCTCAGCACCAGATCAAACCGGCGTTCGCCTTCAAAAACCTGCCCGGCGCTTTGTCCAGCAAAAGCGGTATTGACCACTTTATTGACATCATCGATATTAAGACCGTATTGCGCAATGACTGCTCGGTTATATTCGATAATGATCTGAGGAATACCAGCCACAGGTTCCACATAAACATCTTCTGCTCCATCTACCCCAGAGGATAGTTTTCCTAATATTTCGGCATATTTAGCCAGTGTATCCAGGTTTTCTCCAAAAATCTTACAGACCACATCCTGCTTGGCACCGGTCATAAGTTCGTTAAAACGCATCTGCACCGGATATTGAAAACCGAAACTTACACCAGGAACATTTTCCAGTTCCTTCCCCATTTTTTCGGCCAGTTCTGGAAAGGTTTTGGCACTCGTCCATTTCGATTTATCTTTCAGGATAATCATTAAATCCTGGGCATCTATTGGCATTGGATCTGTAGGCACTTCGCCGCTTCCGATTTTAGAGACTATTTTTTCAATTTCCGGAAACTTTTTAAGGAGTATCTCAGACGCATCCTTAGAGGCTTTCAAACTTACATTGAGATTGCTTCCGGGTAAGACACGGGTTTCCAATGCAAAATCTCCTTCTTCTAGAGCAGGAATAAACTCGCCTCCTAACTGAGTCAGCACCACTACGGCTGCCACAAAAAGGACAGAGACCAGAGCCAGTGTAGCATTTTTATAATGCAGAATGACTTTTAACATTTTAAGAAAACCCTTTTCAATAGCAGACATCATTCTGTCAGAAATATTCACTTTGTGTTTGGTATTTCTGCTTAAGAACAAACTGCTCATCATTGGAATATAGGTAAGAGACAGTAAGAAAGCTCCAACCAGAGCAAAGGCAACAGTTTGTGCCATTGGCTTAAACATTTTACCTTCTATCCCCTGCAATGAGAAAATAGGCAGATAAACAATCAGGATAATAATCTGACCGAATACAGCGCTGTTCATCATACGTGATGACGATTTGGTAACCTCGTCATCCATTTCCTTAACAGAGAGTCTGTTAATCGCGGCATAGTGCTTATTATGCGTGAGAGAATGCATAACAGCCTCAACAATAATAACAGCACCATCTACAATTAAACCAAAATCGAGCGCCCCCAGACTCATCAAATTACCACTTACGCCAAAGTATTCATCATAATGATGGCGAATAGCATGGCAAGCGGGATGACAGAAGCAACGATTAAACCAGCTCTGAAATTCCCAAGAAACAAGACCAGAATAAAGATAACGATTAAGGCACCTTCGAGTAAGTTTTTTTCGACGGTACCAATTGCATTATTCACCATTTTAGTTCTGTCTAAGAACGGTTCAATAATGACACCCTCGGGCAAGGTTTTTTCAATCTGAGCCACACGTTCCTTGACATTTTTAATAATTTGATTGCTATTGCCCCCTTTGAGCATCATAACAACGGCACCTGCCACTTCGCCTTTATCATTATAGCTCATGGCACCATATCTGACGGCAGACCCTATGCGAACATCAGCCAGGTCGCGCACCAGAACGGGACTACCATTATCGAGTATTTTCACTTTTATAGCGGCTATATCCTCGATAGAGGCCACCAGACCTTCGCTACGGATATAGAGAATACTTGGTCCTTTTTCGATGTAAGCACCACCGGTATTCGAATTATTTAAACTCAGTGCATCATAGAGTTCGGTAATACTTACATTGAGTTCTTTGAGTTTTTCTGGTTTAATAGCAATTTCATATTGTTTAAGCAGGCCACCGAAACTACTGACATCAGCGACACCTTTTACACCCAGTAACTGGCGCCTGACAATCCAGTCCTGAATTGTTCTGAGTTCGGTGGTTGAATAGAGATGTTCGTAGCCCTCTTTGGCACGAACAACGTACTGGTAGATTTCGCCAAGACCGGTTGTAACGGGTCCCATTTCAGGAACTGCGATACCAGGAGGAATAATTGCTTGTACTTTTTGCAGACGTTCTGCTACCTGTTGTCGGGCCCAATAGACGTCAACATCATCTTCAAAGACAATGGTCACTAAAGACAGTCCGAAACGCGAAAAACTGCGAATTTCGTGCAGTCCCGGAATATTGTTATTGGCCTGTTCAATTGGGAAAGTAACCAGACGTTCGATATCAGTAGCACCCAGAGAAGGCGCCACTGTAATCACCTGAACCTGATTATTGGTAATATCAGGCACAGCATCGATTGGCAATTTAGTAACCTGATAGGCACCGTAACTTATCAGGGTTAAAGTAAAAAGGCCAACGATCAGCTTGTTTTTTATTGAAAACTTAATGATTGAGTTTAACATAGATTAGTTAACTGATGACATTAAACTGGTGGGTGTGTGAGGCAATAAGGATTGAAATTTATGTTCATTTTCAATCTGAGTGTACTGCATATTAGCTTGTTTCATATAAATATTAAAACTCACCAGAATGAGCAGTAAGGCAGGCAAATGAAGTAGATGCAGAGTTTGTTTTTTACCAGCTAAGAGAAATGCAGCAAGGCAGAGAAAAGCTCCTGCAATCAGGCACAAAAGAGCAGTACTGAGCATGGTACCAAGATGGATAAAAGCAGTTGAAGCGTTAAATACTCTGAGCATAAATGCCGCTGTAATTAACAAAATGAGGGTTGCTACACTATGAAGTGAGGCAGTTTGGCGGATTATCCCTGCTATAATAAGTGTTATACTTAATAACAAGGCGCATACCGGAATTAATACCGGTATCATAAGAATAATATTCTGATACATTTATTTAATTTATAATTTTGATTATCCCGACATTTATGTCTGCGGGACGACAGACCCGATGTTCAATCAGGCCTGTGGAGGCTGCCAGATAGAGGCAACGCTTTCAGAATTATAAAAACCAGTACCTTGTTCGGGAGCATCGTTACTGATGGCAGTAAAGAGAGGCTGACTGAAGGTATAGTGGTGATCCATGACCATTAGCTGAGAGAAGCTATGGCATTCATGAGATTTAAAAGGGAGATCGTGGTGTTTGCTATCCTGTTCAGAGTGACTGAAATCAGACTGGTAGTGCAGCACGATGAAACTAATAAAAGAAAGGTCTTTATCAGAGGCGCGATGTTCCTGAAAATGAGAAATTAAAGCAGGAATCTTAACCAGCTGATCGAACTCAGAGCTGCTTAAGAGCATCGCACTCAACAATAATATGGAAACAAACTTTTTCAGTATTACAAAGTTAAGGTAATGAAACAAAAAAAGCAAACACTTTTCGGTGTTTGCTTTTTGATATAAGTTAAATTTAGGATTATACACCCACGTCGTGGTGAGCACTTTCCTGTATGTACGGATGATTAACCGGGATAAGGCCACGTTTGCTGAGAGCAGTAAGCACCCAGAACATGAACAGACCAGCAAATGTTAAGGTCATACCAATTTCTAAAGCACCGATACCTGCCTGGTGGTCGATTGTACCTGGCATAAACATCAGGTATAAGTCGTTCCAGTGACCGATCAGGATGATGATAGCAACGAAAGTAAGGATTTTAGGATTACGTTTGTTGTTTCTGGTCATAAGCACTAAGAAAGGCACTAAGAAGTTCAGAATCAGGTTAACAAAGAAATTGATTTTGAAAGGCATTTCCCAGCGTTTGTAGTAGTAAACACTTTCTTCAGGGATGTTAGCATACCAGATTAACAGGAACTGTGATAACCACAGGTAAGTCCAGAAAATAGAGAATGCGAACATAAATTTACCTAAGTCGTGAATATGCTCGTCGGTAACGATAGACAAGTAACCATTTCTTCTGAGGTAAAGAACGATCAGAGCGATGATTGACAAGCAGCTTACCCAACCTGTAGCAAAGTTATAGATAGAGAAGATTGTACTGTACCAGTGAGCGTCAACAGACATAGTAACCACCCAGCTAAGGATAGACAGTGTGAAAGCGAACACAAAAGTAAAAGCAGCACCGTAAGTGATAGATTTCTTGAAGAAAGAAAGACCACCTTCAGCATCTTCTTTATAAGAGAGGCCTCTTAATTTTTTACCGAACAGGAACCAAACGATAGGAATACCGATCAGGAAACCTAATGCCATTTTGGTATTCAGGAACCATGATTTATTATCCAGGATTGGATCGAAACCATCGGCACCTTTAGCGATGTGCTGGTGTTCGTAGTGTACCCAGTGGTAGATATTCTCGCCATCCATTAAGAAAACGAAAAGGATGATGATAGCACCAATCGGGAAGATGGTACTCATAGCCTGAGGAACTCTCAGGATAGAAGTTGCCCAACCTGCATTGGCAATATATTG
>JBJTNS010000019.1:0-2692 GCA_046074245.1 Chitinophagaceae bacterium
CTTCGAACGATTAAAATATACCCTGCTGATTGTATCCATTGTTCCCGCTTTATTCAGTTTGCTGATGGGCAGATTGTTTACAGCGCTTCGCAAGAAAACGAATCAGTTGCTGAAGATTGATAAAATGCTGGGTACATTGGAAGGTTCAAACTACACAGAATAGGGGTATTAGAAATTTATTTTATCAGAAACAGAAAGTGTAATTTTACTGATTTATCATCAGTCGTGCACAATCACTAATTTCAGTTGTTTCATTTTGCCATTTCTTACAACAGTTATAATATAAACACCTTCCTGCCATTGTTTGGTGTTGATTTTTAAGGCATCTCCAACTACTTCTGTATCGTAATGTATCTCATAACCTTCTACGGTTTGTATACTAATAGTGGCATTGTTGCCCGATCCTTCTAATAAAAAATATTCGTTTGCTGGATTAGGCTCTGCTTTTATTTGATTGCCTTCTCCGATATATACTTGTCTGATGCCAAGTTCAGTTTTCTTACCTTTACTATCAGATTCAATAAGTCTATAATATGAGCTGCCATAATGTGGAGAGGCATCCTCAAGTAAATACTGATTAACTGAGTTGCTGTTGCCACTTGCAGGTATAATACCTACAGTTTCCCAATGTTGGGCATCTAAAGAACGGGAAATAATGAAGAAGCCGGAATTAATCTCTTCTGATGTCGACCATCTGCAATAAACTTTATCAGCCAGTGGTTCTGCATTAAAGTCAATTAAGTTGACTAGTAGCGCAACTCCTGTAATCTGTATGCTGTTATTGTCCTGGCATAGGGTAGAGTCTTTGATGTAGACAGAATAAGTTCCGGAAAGCAAGCAGTTAAATCGATTACTGTTCTGGAAAGTAATACTGTCAGTGCTGTAGAGATAGGGAGCTGTACCGCCGCTAACATTTACAACAATACTTCCTCTGCCAGGCGCACATCCGCTTGTGTCTTCAGTTAAACTTACAACAGGCAATGTTCTGCTATTAACAACAATTGTATCGTATGCCAGGCAATTGTTGGAGTCTTTAATACCAATAATTTTGGTACCTGCACTTAGATGGTCGAACAGGAAACTTTGGCCGTAAGCAGAACCATTTATATTATATTGGTATTGCATGGTGCCATCTCTTCCTGTTGACAAAACAGTCCCATTATTTGAATTGCACGAGACAGGGTATTGCCTGGAACTTATTTTTGGTCCCGCAATTTCTGCTATTGTGATATTTGCACTCACCACACAAAGATTAGTGTCTTTCAAAGTAACTTTATAGGTGCCAGCATTTAAACCTGAGAAAATTGTACTCTTTACAAAGCCTAAAGTATCTAACTGATATTGATAAGGGGCGGTGCCTCCACTTGCAAATGCAGTTATTTTACCATTGTTCTGTCCGCATGTTTCTGAAACTTGCGTCAGTCGGATTGCTGGACTAGCGATACTGCTTACCGAGATAGTGGCTGAATTAACACAACCCAGCGAGTCTTTAGCATAAACAGCATAATCACCTGCGGGCAGACCGTTAAAGACGTTTGAACTTTGAAAATTGATGCCATCCAGGCTATAGGTCTTAGTGCCGGTACCACCGCTTACACTTGCAGTTATTTTGCCATTGTTTGCTCCGCAGGTGGCATTGTTTTTCGTTAAAGTGATGACCGGTCCGTTTGAGTTAGTGATTTTTACAACGATTGAATTTTTGCAAACATTGGCATTGTCGCGAACTACCACCGTATAGAAGCCAGCGCTTAATCCGGTGAAAGTATTACTGTTTTGGAAATTTACACCATTGTCGATACTATATTTATAAGGAGCGACACCATTCGACCCTGTACAAACGATTGCGCCAACAGAATTGCCGCAGGTAGTTGGAGTGTCAACAGCGGTTACTTGCGGACCAGTTACATTGCCAACTGTTACACTAACTTCGTTGGTACAGCCATTATCGTCCATAACATATAAGGTGTAATTTCCAGGAGGGATATCGTTAAAGTTCGTACTACCCTGATAATTGACTCCATTGATGCTGTATTTTTTTGGATTCTTCCCCCCACTGCCATTGCCATTGATTTTACCTGTACTTTGACCGCATTCAGCATCCAGTGTAGTGGCTGTAACTGTTGGGCCTGTTGTGCTCCCTATATTGCCAATCGTTGCTGTAGCTGTAGCAGTGCAAAGGTTAGAATCTTTGACAGTGACTGTATAAGTGCCCTGAGCTACGGCTTTGAAAGTGCTGCTACTTTGAAATGTTGTTCCGTTGCGTGAGTACAAATAAGGTGAAGTGCCAGAAGAAGCAGTGACAAATATTTTACCATTTGCATTGTTGCATGTTGCTGTGCTGACAGATACACTAATAGTGGGGCCTTGTTGTTTGCTAACTATTAAAGTAATTCTTGATATGCACCCATTAACATCTTTAATCCGGGCTGTATAGCTTCCTGAAGCCAGTCCCGTAAAGGTACCACTATTCTGATAATTTATGCTGTCAATAGAATAGGTGTATGGACTGGTTCCACCGCTGCCACTTAGTATAATCTGTCCTGTGTTGGCAGCGCATGAACTAATAACTGTTGTGCCCGCGATGGTTAGTCCTGAGGCATTAGCAACCACTACCGGACTTACAGAATTAATACAACCAGCAGTATCTCTGATATAAAGTTTATAAGTACCAGCCTGGAGATTCTGAAATAAA
>JBJTNS010000020.1:0-3892 GCA_046074245.1 Chitinophagaceae bacterium
GGGCTTGTGTTTGCAAGGGTTTGGAGAGGGTTTGTTTTTTTAACTAAGTGGGAGTTTGTAGGGCTTATGACTCGAGTCATAAAATCGGACAAATTGGTCCGATGAATTTTGTACCATAATTTCATAGCTATCATGAAACAATTATTTATACTAACAGCAAGTGTTTTGGCCCTTACCTCTTGTGGAGGCAGCAGCGACAAAACCAAAGAATCTTCAAACGAACAAACTCCGAGAAGTATGGTCGAAAGCAATGCCAGCGAAAATCCTTCTTATGACCCCAATCGTGGTGAAGGGAAATTTACAACAGTTGCGCTCGGCGACAAACTGGATGCCACTATGGCAAGTTCAGGCGAAAAAATACAAGGCGTAAAATGCGCTGCCTGTCATAAACTGACAGATGAAAAACTCGTTGGTCCGGGTTGGAAAGGTGTTACTGAAAGAAGAAAACCTGAATGGATTATGAACTTTATTACTAATCCTGACCCAATGATCGACAAAGATCCTGCCGTTCAGGCGCAGTATGAACTGTGTCTCGTGCGTATGCCTAACCAGGGTTTAACAGACGACGATGCCAGACATATTCTGGAGTTCATGCGTCAGAATGATGGTGTTAAATAATTTTAAAATCAATCAAAGATATGAAAAGGATAAAATTAAGTTATATAGCAGTGGCCGCTATAGGTGTGCTGACTGTTTTTCAGGCTTGTAAGCCAAAGAATTCTAAAAGTGTTGTAGGCGCAGATGCAGCAGCGAAAGCGTATGTTGCTCCCGGCGAATACGATACCTATTACAACTTCGTGAGTGGTGGTTTCAGCGGTCAGATGAGTGCCTATGGTTTGCCTAGTGGTCGTCTGCTCAGAGTGATTCCGGTATTCTCTGTAGATCCTGAGAAAGGATGGGGATACAACGAAGAAACTAAACCGATGTTAAACACTTCGCATGGTTTTGTGCCATGGGATGATTTACACCATACTGAATTGTCTCAGACCAACGGTGAAACAGACGGCAGATGGGTGTTTGGTAATGCGAATAACACACCACGTGTTGCCCGTATTGATTTAAAAACCTTCAGAACGGCCGAGATTATCGAGCTGCCAAACAGTGCTGGTAACCACTCTTCTCCGTTTATCACAGAAAACACCGAGTATGTAGTGGCTGGAACACGTTTCAGTGTGCCACCAGATGATGTTAACGGCGACGTGGCAATTAACACCTACAAACAAAATTTTAAAGGCTATATCAGTTTCATTGGGGTTGATAAAACCAGTGGTAAAATGGATCTTTCTTTCCAGATTGAGTGCCCTGGTGTTAACTTCGATTTAAGTCACGCCGGCAAAGGCAAATCACATGGCTGGTTTTTCTTTTCTTGTTACAATACCGAGCAGGCAAGTACTTTGTTAGAAGTAAATGCTTCACAGAAAGATAAAGACTTTATCATGGCGGTGAACTGGAAAAAAGCTGAAGAGTATTTAAAAGCTGGTAAGGCCCGTAAAGTAATGGCTAAATATGCTCACAATACCTACAACGAAAGCACCCATAAAGCGACTTCAGAAATGAAAAATGAAGTGATGGTATTAAGTGCAAAAGAGTTGAAGGATATCTGTTACATGATACCTTGTCCGAAATCTCCGCATGGTTGCGACGTAGATCCAACAGGCGAATACATTGTTGGTAGCGGTAAACTGGCAGCATTAATTCCGGTATTCAGTTTTGATAAAATTATTTCTGCTATCAGCAAGAAAGATTATGCTGGCGAGTACGATGGTATTCCGGTAATAAAATACGAATCTGCTTTGTATGGTGAGGTGAAAAAACCAGGCTTAGGTCCGCTTCACACCGAGTTTGATGGCAATGGTAATGCTTACACATCTTTCTTCGTATCATCAGAAGTTGTTAAATGGAACATTAAAGATTTGAAAGTTCTGGATAGAATTTCTACTTACTATTCTGTTGGCCACTTATGTATTCCTGGTGGAGACAGCAAAAAACCATCTCCTAAATATTTGATAGCTTACAACAAAATAACTAAAGACAGATATTTACCTACTGGTCCGGAGCTATCTCAGAGTGCACAGTTAATCGATATCAGTGGCGATAAGATGCAGATGATTCTCGATTTCCCAACTATAGGAGAGCCACACTATGCACAGGGTATTCCAGCCGAAAAGATCAAAGACAATCAGGTGAAGATCTTCAAGATTGAAGACAATAAGCACCCTTATGTAGCAAAAGGGGAGGCGGAAGCTAAGGTTGTTCGCGAGGGGAATAAAGTACATGTCTACATGACCTCTATTCGTTCGCACTTCTCACCAGACAATATCGAAGGCATCAGAATGGGCGACGAAGTATATTTCCACGTTACTAATCTCGAGCAAGACTGGGATGTGCCGCATGGTTTTGCCATTAAAGGAGCCCTGAATGCAGAATTGCTGATTATGCCGGGAGAGACACAAACCTTAAAATGGATACCAGACAGAGTAGGGATATTCCCGATGTATTGCACCGACTTCTGTAGTGCATTGCACCAGGAGATGCAAGGATATATCAGAGTTTCGCCTGCGGGAAGTACAGTGCCACTGACTTTCAGCACAGGTAAAGCGATTCCTGAAGCGACAGCAGCAACTAAGTAGTTTTTATTTTTAAAATTGGAACTGGGGAGCAGTCGTTTATTATAGCACTGCTCCCTTTTTCTTAAAAAGATTCTTATGTCAAACAATCAAAAAATATCAGGATTAAGCAGAGTATTACTCTTCTTCGCTGCCGCCCTAATGGTGGTTGCAGTATATGTTCCCATCTGGCGCATCGAACTGGATGCTCCCCAGTATCCCGAGGGACTTGCATTGCAGATTCATGCCGATAAAATAGCTGGGGATGTCGATATTATTAACGGACTGAACCACTATATCGGTATGAAAACCCTGCATACTGCCGATTTTATCGAATTCAAACTGATTACTTATATCCTTTTTGCCTATGCTTTTTTATCTTTAGTGGTGATGGCAATTGGTCAACGTCGTTTACTAAATATTTTATTGGCAGCGTTTATACTGTTTGGCGTAGTTGCCATGGCAGATTTCTGGCGCTGGGAGTATAACTATGGACACGATCTGAACCAGGATGCCGCGATTAAGGTGCCTGGTATGGCCTATCAGCCGCCATTGATTGGGTTTAAGCAGTTGTTAAATTTCGGCGCTTATTCTATTCCGGATACTGGTGGATGGATGGTGCTGGCAGCTGGAGGAGCAATATTACTGGCAGTGGTATCAGAATATCGTCGCAAGAAACTATCCAATACAACGGTAGTCGCCTCAGTATTTGTGATGTTCTTTCTGAGCAGTTGCAGTCAGTCGCCTCAGGCAATTAAAATCAACAAAGACAATTGTTCTTTTTGCGAAATGACCATTGCCGATTTAAGATATGGCACCGAGTTAATGACCGATAAAGGCAAGGTGTATAAGTTTGATGATTTATCGTGTATGAGCAGTTTTATCAAAGAGCAGAAAGAGATGAAAGGTAAAAGTTTGTATGCCGCCGATTATCTGCACCCAGAAGTGCTGTTGCCATTAGAGAACATGAGTGTAATAAAAGGAGGCTCTGTTAACAGTCCGATGGGAGGCAATATGGCCACATTTAAATCTTTGGATTCGGCGAAGATGTATGCAGAGAAACTGGGAGCAGAACTGATACCAGTGAGTGAAACCATGAAATAATGCCAGGAAGGATTTTAATATTGTTGCTTGTTTTTTCTCATGCTGATGTATGGGCCAGGCAGTTGCATGCAGGTGCGGGGCAGCAGTATACCACCATTGCTAAAGCATTGGAAATAGCAGCGGATGGCGACTCGGTAATGGTGCATGCAGGGATTTATAAAGAAGGCAATATCGTCATTACA
>JBJTNS010000021.1:0-4878 GCA_046074245.1 Chitinophagaceae bacterium
GAAGTGCTCTACCCCTGAGCTACAACGGCTTTTTTTGTTCTGCGGGTCGTATGTTTTGAGCCGGGCTAAAACATTTGACTTCTGAACTGTAATCAACAAGAGCGGGAGACGAGGCTCGAACCCGCGACCTACAGCTTGGAAGGCTGTCGCTCTACCAACTGAGCTACTCCCGCATATTGAAAACAATCCGCACCTTTCAATCTGTTTTCAGTTCTTGTTTGTGGGAAGTGGTGGATTCGAACCACCGAAGCCGAAGCAACAGATTTACAGTCTGTCCCATTTAGCCACTCTGGAAACTTCCCCTTTGTCCAATTTTGAGCCACTTGTCGGGATCGAACCAACGACCTACTGATTACAAATCAGTTGCTCTACCAGCTGAGCTAAAGTGGCTTGTTAAAGAACGCTCTTTTTACTATTTCATCATTTGATTTCTGTAAAAAGGACTGCAAAAAAAGTGTTTTTATTTGACATTTCAAAGTGTTTCTTCAAAAATATTTAATGAAAAAGCCTCCGTTTTTACCGAAGGCTTTGTTCATTGTCCTTTTTTGTAGAATTTTATTCGTTCAGATTCTTATTTAAAATCTGCTACAACTGGCGTCATTACATGGATGAGCTCGCCATTTTCTCTTTGTATTTTATTAATTGTGATTTCAATGCATCTTCTGCATTATCCAGTGCATTTTCAAAAGTTCTGTCATGTTCTTCTACAAATAATGTTGTATTTGAGACATTAAGTTTAATTTCCAGTATCTTGTTTATCTTGTCTTCTGACTTCTGTACCTTCAGATAAACGTTCGCATCAATGATTTTATCATAATAGTGCTCTAATTTTTTAAGTTTCTGTACAATCAAGTCTAATAATTTTTTATCAGCTTTGAAATTGGTGTTTTGAAATTGGATTTCCATAAATAAATTTTTAATTTGGTTTAGTGTTTCCCTTTAGGATGTGCTAACTGGTGAATTTTTTTCAGGCGTTCTACACTGTTGTGAGTATATACTTGCGTTGCGGAGAGGTTAGCGTGACCGAGCAATTCTTTTATTGCATTGAGATCGCCGCCATTATTTAATAAATGCGTGGCAAATGTATGTCTTAATACGTGCGGACTTTTTTTCTTAAGTGTGGTGTGCTGAGACAATAATTGTTTCACACTTCTGTAAACGAAATTAGGATATAATTTCTTGCCTTCGCTTGTATTAAAGATGTATGGACTTGCCGGGTGGTCGTTAGAGCGTTCACTTAGAACAGCTTTTAACTCACCAGTAATTGGAATTATTCTTTCTTTATTTCTTTTCCCAAGAACCTTAATGGTTTCCTGAGACATGTCGATATGTCGCTTCTCTAAGTTTATCAATTCGCTCAATCTCATGCCTGTGTGATACAAAGTTAACAAAATATCATTGGCAATACCATGATTTATTTCATTTTTTTCGTCGCTTTTTTCATCGATAAAAGACTCCACTATTTCTGACATTTTAGATTCATCAATAAAAACAGGTAATTTCTTAGATGTTTTCGGTGATGTTACTTTCAGCATTGGGTCTTTAGAAACCAACTGATGCCTGAGCAAATATTTATAATAAGTTTTTAAAGAAGATATTTTCCTGTTAACACTCCTGGCATCCATGCCACTGGCCATCAACTCGGATAACCATGATTTTATAAGAAGGTGCGTTACTTCTGCAGGAGATTCAATATCAAATTTGTCGCTGAGATAATTTAACAAGCTTACAATATCGCTTGTATACGCCTTCACGGTGTGAGGTGAAACCTTTTTCTCTGAAGTCAGGTAGGCTTCAAACCTTGGCACAAAAAAAACGTCCGACAATTTCATTATCGGACGCTAATTTAATATTTTTTTTCGATTAGTTGCTCAATTGATTTTGAACAAAAGATCTGTATGCAGCTCTTCTGATTTCCATTCTTCTGGTCACGGATGGTTTTTCAAAAGCTTGTCTGCTTCTTAATTCTTTCATTACACCGATTTTCTCGTACTTCTTTTTGTACTTTTTCAGAGCTTTGTCTAAGTTTTCGTTGTCTTTTACGTTGATATAAATCATTCTGTTACTTTAAAATTGGGATGCAAATATAATTAAAATTTAATTGAATACAAAATTATTTCAAAATTGAACGAGAAATTACAAGTTTTTGTATTTCGGAAGTCCCCTCGCCTATTGTGCAAAGCTTACTATCTCTGTAGAATTTCTCAACTGGAAAGTCTTTAGTATAGCCATATCCGCCAAAAATCTGAATGGCTTCTGTAGCTACCTTTACACAAGTTTCGCTGGCATAATATTTTGCCATAGCAGACACTTTAGTAACGGGCAGGTGGTTATTTTTCAGGTGACAGGCTTCAGCAATCAGTAATTCTGAGGCTTCAATCTGAGTTGCCATATCTGCGAGTTTAAATCCGATGGCCTGGAAGTTAGCGATAGGCTGACCGAATTGTTCTCTTTCCTGAGCATATTTAACAGAGGCATCATAAGCACCTTTAGCAATACCGAGAGAGAGAGCTGCGATAGAAATTCTACCACCATCCAGAATTTTCATTGCCTGAATAAAGCCATCACCAATATTTCCCAGAATATTACTTTCCGGCACTCTGCATTCTTCGAATACCATTTCAGCGGTTTCGCTGGCGCGCATGCCAAGTTTATTTTCTTTTTTTCCTGCTTTAAAGCCTGGGGTTCCTCTTTCAACTACAAAAGCAGTTATACCATGAGAGTCTAATAAGTCACCAGTTCTTGCAAGCACCACAGCAACATTGCCTGTAATACCGTGAGTAATCCAGTTTTTTGCACCATTGAGTACCCAGTGATCGCCATCTTTTCTGGCAGTTACTTTCATACGCAGTGCATCGCTTCCTGTATTTGCTTCTGTCAGGCCCCACGCTCCTATCCACTCACCTGAAGCCAGTTTTGGCAACCATTTTTTCTTTTGTTCTTCGTTACCAAAGCTAAGTATGTGACCGGTACACAGACTGTTGTGAGCTGCGAGGCTAAGACCGATGCTTCCGCAGACCCTTGCTGTCTCTACAATTGCATCTACGTATTCATAATATCCAAGTCCGGAGCCCCCATATTCCTCAGGAACAAGAATACCCATTAAACCGAGTTTTCCCATTTCATGGAATAATTCTACAGGGAATGTTTGAGCTTCGTCCCATAGCATTACATTTGGACGGATGTTTTTTTCGGCAAAGTCTTTGCACATTTGCCTGATCATAGATTGGCTTTCAGAGTTAGTGAAATTCATAAAGTTGGCAAAAATATAAAAGAAATTCTCAAGAAAAAACACTTCCCGGCACTTTCTATCGTCAAATTGTATTTTTTAACGATTTTTTAACCTAAATCTGACATTATTCATACAGCAAATAGGCTTTTAGTTTTACTAATTTTTCGAGATTGACACCAATAAGATTTTGTATATCTTCATACGATTTAAAGCTACCGTGCTGATTGCGGTAATTAACTATAATACCTGCCATTTTATAGCCGCAATATGGATGACTGGAAAGTGATTCAATGGGACAAGTATTGATATTGATTTTTTTGATATCAGAGATTTTAATTCTGTTTGAAATCAATTCAATTGTCTCTTTTTTCAGTCCCCATACCTCCTCTAACTGATTTACCGAGATAAAACCTCCGAGTTTATTTCTGTAAATGATGATTCTCTGGGCGAGTTTAGAGCCAATTCCGGGCAAGTCTATGAGTGCATTTGTATCAGCAGTATTCAGATCAACAATAGAAATATGTTTATCCATTTTTACATATTCTTTTTTGGGCCAGGCAGGAACTTGAGTACATTCCTCTGGCAGATCAATAAATGCATTTAATCGGTTATAGAGTTTCAGACTAACACCATAGACCTTCATGACATCGGATTTACATAAGAATGGCGCCACTTTAACTCTGTAGTTGACGATTCTGTCAGCAAGCTTGGGATATATACCCATAGAAATTAATTCATCAGAAGAAATTGTATTGGGATTAAAGGAATGCAGACTTATTTTTTCCTGAGAGAAGGCATCTGAGCGATAACTTTTATATGGTCTGGCGGGAAAAGTTTTTAATTTAGAAAGACTATCTGAAAGTTTATAAAGACTTGTAAAATCTGATTTATACGATAAATATTTTGAATGAAAAAAGTGAGGTAAAATTACAATAACAAACATTGTAAAAAGCAAAAGGAGAAAAGCATGCCTTTCTCCTTTTGTAAAATCAAAATATGATGTAATTACTCTTTTAAACAGATTCATTTTATCCGGCTTTTTATCAAAGCTAGATAAAATTATGATTAAAGAGCAGCGTTTACGAGTTTCTCGTGGTTGTATTTACCTGTAGCCAGGTTATGTTTAATTTCTTTAAACGCATTGATGGTTCTTTCCACATCGGCAAGAGTATGCACAGCAGTTGGAATCAGACGAAGGATAATTAAACCTTTAGGGATTACAGGGTAAACAACAATAGAACAGAAAATATCGAAGTTCTCTCTCAGGTCGTACGTTAAGTGAGTAGATTCTGCCACAGTACCATTCAAAACAACCGGGGTAACAGGAGTGGTGGTAGTACCGATATTGAATCCTGCTTCTTTAAGACCATTTTGGAGAGCGTTAACGATTTTCCATAAGTTATCTTTAAGTTCAGGTTGAGTTCTTATTAAGTCTAAGCGTTTCAGGGCACCAACAACTAAAGGCATTGGAAGAGATTTAGCGTAGATTTGAGAGCGAAGGTTATATCTTAAGTAGTTAAGAATTGCTTTTGGTCCGGCCACGAAAGCACCGATACTGGCCATTGATTTAGCGAAAGTAGAGAAATGAAGATCGACCTGATCGGTTACTCCTTGCTCTTCTGCTGTACCTGAACCTGTTTTACCCA